>NZ_JBEYFS010000058.1:0-56150 GCF_040634475.1 Streptomyces sp. NPDC007095 | reverse complement strand
CGAGGGCCTGTGCCCGGCACGCCGAGAGCACGCACCTGACGCCGCAGGGCCCGCCCTCCGGGCGGACGACGGGAATTTGACGACAGGACCTAGGCGTCCCGCCTCTTCAGCAGCGCATAGCCCCCGAGGAGCGCCGCGACCACCCACAGCACCATGATCGCGAGGCCGCCCCACGGGCCGTACGGGGTGTCGTCGCCGATCGGGGTCACCACCCGCATGATCTTGCTGCCGGCCTGGTCGGGCAGATAGCGGCCGAGCTTCTTGGTCGCGGACACCGCGCCGAGGATGTTGGAGATCAGGAAGAAGAACGGCATGAGGATGCCGAGCGAGAGCATCGGGCTGCGCAGCATCGTCGCGGCACCCATCGAGAAGACCGCGATCAGCGTCATGTAGAGGCCGCCGCCGATCACCGCGCGCAGCACCCCGGAGTCGCTGATCGACGCGCTGTGCGTGCCGAGCGCCGCCTGTCCGAGGAAGAAGGCGACGAAGCTGGTGATCATGCCGACGACGAGGGCGAGCCCCGTCGCCACCGCGATCTTGCTGAAGAGGAACGTGCCGCGCTGCGGGACCGCGGCCAGCGAGGTGCGGATCATGCCGGTGCTGTACTCGTTGCCGACCACGAGCACCCCGAACACGATCATCGCGAGCTGACCGAGGGTCATCCCCGCGAAGCTGATGAACGTCGGGTCGAAGGAGAGCCGGTCCTTCTCGCCCATCTTGTCGAACTCGTTCTTCGACAGCAGCGAGATCAGGATGCCCAGCGCGATCGTGACCACCGCGGCGAGGCCGAGCGTCCAGACGGTGGACGCGACGGACCGGATCTTGGTCCACTCGGACTTGAGGACCTGGGTCGCCGCCATGCTCAGGTCTCCTTGTTCCAGCCGCCGGCCCACTGCTGGGGCGGGGCGTCGGTGTGCGCGTGGTACTCCACCGACTCCGCGGTCAGCTGCATGAACGCCTCCTCCAGGGAGGCCTGCTGGGGGCTCAGCTCGTGCAGCACGATCTGGTGCTGCGCGGCCAGCTCACCGATCTGCTCCGACTTCGCGCCGTCCACCTCCATCGCCCCGCTGCCGCTCTCGACGACCGTGATCCCCGCCCCGTGCAGGACGTCGAGCAGCCGCTCGCGCTGGGGGGAGCGGATACGGACGTACGACCGCGAGTTCTGTGCGATGAAGTCGGCCATGGAGGTGTCCGCGAGGAGGCGGCCCTGGCCGATGACGACGAGGTGCTCCGCGGTCAGCGCCATCTCGCTCATCAGGTGACTCGACACGAAGACCGTACGGCCCTGGCCGGCCAGCGACTTCATCAGGTTGCGGATCCAGTGGATGCCCTCGGGGTCGAGGCCGTTGACCGGCTCGTCGAACATCAGGATCCGCGGGTCGCCGAGCAGCGCGCCCGCGATGCCGAGCCGTTGGCCCATGCCGAGCGAGAAGCCCTTGGCCTTCTTCCTGGCCACCGAGGTGAGGCCCACGGTGTCCAGGACCTCGTCCACCCGCGCCTTGGGGATGCCGTTGCTCTGGGCGAGACAGAGGAGGTGGTTGAAGGCGCTGCGGCCGCCGTGCATGGCCTTCGCGTCCAACAGGGCGCCGATGTACTTCAGCGGGTCCTTGAGGTGGTCGTAGTGCTGCCCGTCGATGCGCACGTCGCCCGCGGTGGGGCGGTCGAGACCGAGCATCATCCGCATCGTCGTGGACTTGCCCGCGCCGTTCGGACCGAGGAACCCCGTGACGATGCCGGGTCTGACGGTGAAGGTCAGATGGTTGACCGCCACCTTCTCGCCGTACCGCTTGGTCAGCCCCTCTAGCTCGATCATGCGGACACGGTAGGACGCGCTCCGGGGCTGTGCCACTTGGGCGCCGGTGTGTTTGCCGGGTGTTCACCGTCTCCGACCGCCGCGCCATCGTGGCTTGTCGCGCCCACGCGGCGGAGCCGCAGAATGTCACAGCCCCGCGCCCCTTCCGGGGCACGCCGACGGCCCGCGCTCCCGGGGAAGAGAGCGCGGGCCGGAGTGCTGCCGGAAACTGCCCGAACCTACCGGGACTGCTGGGCCGGAACCCCGCGGGAGATCGGCTCGTCCTCGGCCGGCGTGCTCGCGGCGGCCACCGCAGCGCCCGTGAGCGTCGCGAGCATCTCGCGGACGTTCGTGAGCTGAGCGTTGATCGAGTCGCGACGGTTCGTCAGCGCCGCCAGCTCGCGCTCGGATTCCGAGCGGATGCGGTCGGCCTTGGCGTTCGCGTCGGCCACGATGTCCTCGGCCTGGCGCTGAGCCGTCTCCACCGTCTGGCGGGCGCGGCGCTCGGCGTCCGTGCGCAGCTTCTCGGCCTCCAGGCGGAGCTGCTCCGCGCGGTGCTCGATCTCCGCGAGGCGCTTCTCGGCCTTGGCCTGACGCGACGCCAGGTCACGCTCGGACTGCTCGCGGCGCTTGGCGAGGTTCGTCTCGAAGTCGGCGGCGGCCTGCGCGGCCTTGGCACGCGTCTCCTCGAAGAGGGCGTCCGCCTCCTCGCGCTTGGACTGTGCGTCCTTCTGCGCCTCCTGGCGCAGCTGGGAGGCGTCGCTCTTGGCCTTCTCGACGATCCGGACGCCCTCGTCCTCCGCCTTGGACTTGCGGTCTGCAGCGAACGATTCTGCGTCGTTGCGGACCTGCTGGGCGGCCGACTCGGCGAGCTCACGGTGCTGCTCGGACGCGCGACGGGCCTCCTCGCGCAGATCCTTCGCCTCCTCCTCGGCGAGGCGGAGGATCTTCTCGACGCGCGCGCCGAGACCCGCGTACGACGGCTCTGCGTCGCTGACCTGGGCCTGGGCGTTCTGCGTCTCGAGGTGGAGCTCCTCGATGCGCTTTTCGAGAGCAGTGATACGGGCCAGAGCGCTGTCACGGTCGGAGACGAGCTTCGAAATGCGTTCGTCCACCTGAGCGCGGTCGTACCCACGCCGCACAAGCTCGAAGCCGTAGGGGGAAGTGTCGCTCATGGGGTTCCTGTCGAATGAGACCGGTGAGGTGATAGGGGGAATCCTAGGGGCCAAAGCGGTGTGTCATCGAGCGGATACGTGTTTGATCTGGAGAATGAGACTCCTTTTGGGTGGCTAACTGTCAGAGGGCTTGCCAGAACCTGTGGCAAAGGTCCGTACAAAGCACGGAATGGGTGGTTCTGGCTAGCCCTCTGACGACTTGCCACTCGAACGAGTTGCGCCGGCGGCAGCGCCCGCTTTGACCCCACCGTCCTTGCCTGCGGACGGGGCCTCAAATGACTCCAACGCCTCCAGAACGTCCTGGACACGGGAGATCTCGGCGTTGATGTCCTCGCGCCGGCGGATCAGCACCTCCAGCTCGCGCTTGCCCTCCTCGACCGCGGCCCGCGCCTCGCGGATGGCCTCGGCCTTGATCTCCGTCGCCTCCGCGATGAGCGAGCTCTTCTTCTGCTCGGCCTCCTTGAGGAGCCCCTCGGCCTTCTTGACCGCGGCGATACGGACCTTGCTCGCCTCGGAGTTGGCCTCCGAGACCAGGTCCTTCGCCTTCGCCTCGGCCTCGGCGAGCTGGCCCTCGGCGGCCCGCACCAGCGCGTCGCAGCGCTCGCCGGCCGTCTTCATCGCCTCGGCCGACTCGCGCCTGGCCCGCTCGTGCAGCTCCTCGATCTCGGTGGTGATGCGGTCGCGCAGCTCCTCCGCCCGCTCCCTTATGGCGGTCGCGTCCCGGCGCGCGCCGACCAGCAGCTCGTCCGCGTCCGCACGGGACCGCTCCACCAGGGTGTTGCCCTCGACGGTCGCCTCGGAGACCAGCCGCTCGGCCTCGTTGCGTGCCGCGCCCACCATCGTGTCGGCCTGCGACTCGGCGTCCGCCGTGGTCTTCTGCGCGCTCTGCTGCGCCTCGGCGAGCAGCTTGTCCGCCTCGGACGCCGTCTCCGAGATGAGGGTGTCGACCTGCTCGGCCGCCTCGGAGCGCCGCTTGTTGGCCTCCCGGCGTGCCGCGTCCAGCATCCGGTCGGCCTCCTCGCGGGCACCGGACGTGAGCCGCTCGGCCTCCGCCGCCGCCTCGGCCTTGACCCGCTCGGACTCGCTGCGGATCCGCTCGGCGTGCTGCTGCGCGGAACCGACCGTCTCGGCGGCCTCGGCGCGCAGTCGCTCCGCGTCCCCGGTCGCGTCCGAGACCAGCCGCTCGGCCTTGGCCACGGACTCCGCGCGTACGCGCTCGGCCTCGGCGTTCGTCTCGTTCGTCAGCCGCTCCGCCTCGGAGCGCGCCTCGTTGATGAGCGTGTCGACCTGCGTGGCCGCGTCCGAACGGATCCGGTTCGCGTCCTCCCGGGCCTCGGCACGGCTGCGCGAAGCGTCCTGCTCCGCGTTCGCGATGGTGTCGGAGGCCTCGGTGCGCACCCGCTGGGCGTGCTCGGCGGCTTCCGAACGCAGCCGCTCGGACTCGGCGATCGCCTCCGAGACCGTGCGTTCCGCGAGCGACTTGGCGGCGTCCGTCTCTTCGGCCGCCTCGCGCCGGATGCGGCTCGCGTCCTCGGAGGCCCGCTCCCGCTCCGCGTACGCGTCGGCGCGGACCCGGTCCGCCTCCTCCTGCGCCTCGGTCCTGGTCCGGTCGGCCGCGTGCTCGGCGGCGCTGCGCAGGCCGGTGATCTCCTCCTGCGCCTGCTCGTGCAGCCCCGCCACGGCGTCGCGTACCTGCTGCGCGGTCTGTTCGGCGCTGGAGACCATCTCGGTCGCGCGCCGGTCGGCCTCCTCGACCAGCCGTACGGCCTCGGCCTGGGCCTCGTCGACACGGTTGCGCGCGGAGGCGAGGAGTTCCTCGCTCTGCTCGCGGGCCCGCTCGCGCTCCTGGTCGGCCTCCTGGCGCGCGGAACCGAGGAGCTCCTCGGCCTCGCGGCGGCGCCGGGCGGCCTCCTCCTGGGCGGCGGCCAGCGTCTCCGCGCCCTCGGTGGCCAGCCGCTCGGCCGCGGCCTGGGCCTCCGTCCGTACCCGGTCGGCGCTGTCCTGGGCCTCCGACTTCAGCCGCTCGGCCTCCGCCGCGGCCTCCGAACGCAGTCGTACGGCGATGTTCTCGCCCTCGGCGCGCGACGCGGAGGCGTCCGCGGCGGCCTCGTTGCGCAGCCGCTCCGCCTCCGCCTCGGCCTGCGCCTGGAGCGTACGGATCCGCTCGGCGGCCTCCGAACGCAGCCGTTCGCTCTCCTCGGCGGCCTCGCGGCGGATCCGCTCGGCGTCCGCCCGTGCGTCGCTCAGCGCCTGCTCGGCCGAGGCGAGCCGCTGCTCGGCCTCGGTGTGCAGCCGGGTCAGCTCCTCGGCGGCCTCCGTCCGGCGGGCCGCTATGGCGCGCTCGGCCTCCTCGCGCAGCGCCTCGGCGGCCCGCTCGGCCTCCGCCTTGATCGTGTCGGAGAGCTCGACGGCCTCCTCGCGGTTGCGCTCGGCCTCCTTGCGCGTGCGCTCCAGGGTCTCCTCGGCCTGGCGGCGCAGCGTCGTGGCGCGCTCGATGGCCTCGGTGCGCACCCGCTCGCTGTCGCTGGTGGCCGTGTTCCGCAGCTCGTCCGCGTCCGCCTTGGCCTTCGCGAGCAGCTCTTCGGCGGTCTTGGCCGCCTCCTCGATCTGCTGGACGGCCTCGCGCCGGGCCTCGGAGCGGATCCGCTCGCCCTCGGCATTGGCGTCGGAGCGCAGCTGCTCGGCCTCGCCGCGCAGCCGGCGCGCCTCCTCCTGCAGCTCGACCGTCTTGGCGCGGTACTCCTTGGTGTCGTCCTTCGCCGTGCCCTTGAGCTGCTCGGCGATGTCGTGCGCCTCGGCACGCAGCCGGTCCGCCTCGGACTCCGCCTCGGTGCGGATCCGCTCGGCCTCCTCGGCCGCCGCCTTCCTGGTCGCCTTGGCGTCCTCGGACGCCTTGTTCAGGACGTCCTCGGCGGTACGGGCCGCCTTGGAGAGCTGGGAGGCGGTCTCCTCGGCGGTGAGGCTGCGCGCGGTCTCCTCGGCCTCCGCGACGATCTTCTCGGCCTTGGTCTTGGCGTCCGCGACGGCCTGCTCGGCGTCGGACTTGGTGGTCTCGGCCTCCTTGGTGGCCTCGCTGACCAGCCGGGCGACCTGTTCCTTCGCCGTCCGCGTGCGCTGCTCGTTCGCCGACTCGGCGCTCGCCAGGGCCTTGGCCGCGGCCTCCTTCGCCTCGGTGACGACCTTGTCCGCCTCGGTCCGCGCCTCGCGCAGCGCCGACTCGGCCTCCATCATGCGCTGCTCGGCGGCCCGGCTCAGCTCGGTGGCCTGGCGGCGGGCGCTGTCCGACTCGTTCGCCGTGGTGCTGCGCAGCTGCTCGGCGTGGTCGGTGGCCTCCTGGGCCTGCGTCGACGCGGCGTTCAGCAGCCGCTCGGCGTCCGTGCGGGCCCGGCGCAGCAGCGCCTCCGCCTCCGCACGGGCCGACTCGGCGTCGTTCGTCAGCCGCTGGCGGGCCTCGGCGGCGATCCGCTCGGCCTCCGCGCGGGCGGCGCTCAGCGCCTGGTCCGCCTCCGCGCGCGACTCCTCCAGGAGCCGGCGGGCCTGCTGCTCGCTGCGGGCGCGCAGCTGCTCGGCCCACGCCACGTTCTCGTTGACGTGCGACTCGACGGTCTGACGGCGCTCGGCCAGCTCCTGATCGAGCTGCTGGCGGCGCGCGACCGCCTCCTGGTGCAGCTCGGCCTGCAGCCGGGCGGCCTGCTCGGCGTGCTCCTGGAGGATGCGCTGCGTCTGCGCCCGGGCCTGGCTCATCTCGCGCTCGGCGTCGGCGCGCAGCTGATCGGCCTGGATCTGGGCATTACGGAGCAATTGCTCGGCCTGATAGCCGAGGTCGCCACCGCTCTCGTAGGCAGGCCGGGTCGCCAGACTGCGGCGCGCCTCGTGCAGCTTGGCGCGCAGCACCTCGACCTGATAGCCGAGGTCCTCGGCGTGCTGGACGGCCTTCTCCCGCTCGGTCTTCAGCCGTTCCATCTCGGCCTCGAACCGAGAGAGGTGGTCGACGTCAGCCGCCGGCTCTCGCTCCTGGCGTTCGTAGCCCCGCACTGCGCGGTCCCATCCGTCCCCTGGTCGCAAGTCTCTCCAAACGAACCCCGTCCATCCGCCGAACGGGGCCCCCGGGGAATGGTGTCAGATCAACAGCGGAGCACGGGCTGTCGCCCCGACGCTCGTCCCCCGAAACCTGGACCCCGGCCCTTGACCACGCCGTCCTCAGGACGGCATGACCTCAGGGCCCGTCGCCGGACAGGCCCTGGGCCGCCCCGAAATGGCAGCGGCCGCCCCCAACCCTACCGGCCCAGATATACGGAGGTCAGTGCTCAGGTGACTCAACAGCCGCCGAAGTGACCAGTTCTGTCAGGACACCATGGCAATCCTTCGGGTGAAGGAACGTGATTCGTGACCCCATGGAGCCGCGTCGGGGCTCGTCGTAGAGGACGCGTACGCCTTTGTCCCGGATATCGGCGGCATCGGCGTCGACGTCCGCCGTACCGAACGCGATGTGATGGACACCTTCGCCGTTCTTCGCCAGCCACTTCCCGACGGCCGAGTCCTCGCGGGTCGGCTCCAGGAGCTGCAGGTAGGAGGCGCCGCCGTCGGACGTCTCATTGATCTTGAGCATGGCCTCGCGTACGCCCTGCTCCTCGTTGATCTCGGAGTGGAAGACCTCGAAGCCGTACGTCGCCCGGTAGAACTCGACAGTCGCGTCGAGATCGAAGCAGGCGATACCGATGTGGTCGATTCGCGTCAGCATGGAGTCAGTGCAGCGCTCATACGGCGGTTACGCAACGTGCGCGCGATCACACTGACTGCCGGATGACGGGTGGCCTACCGCTCAGTACATTCAAGTAAACCCTCGTTCACTCCTCGGCTGTGCAGCCGGTAAGGGGATCGCACCTCATGTCTGGAACGAACAGCAGTACCTCGGTGATCGTCGCGGGCGCTCGTACGCCCATGGGACGGTTGCTGGGCTCGCTGAAGTCCTTCTCCGGGGCCGACCTCGGAGGCTTCGCGATCAAGGCCGCCCTCGACCGTGCGGGGATCGGCGGCGACCAGGTGCAGTACGTGATCATGGGTCAGGTGCTGCAGGCCGGGGCGGGACAGATCCCCGCACGCCAGGCCGCGGTCAAGGCGGGCATCCCGATGAGCGTCCCGGCGCTCACGATCAACAAGGTGTGTCTGTCCGGTCTCGACGCCATCGCGCTCGCGGACCAGCTGATCCGCGCGGGTGAATTCGACATCGTGGTCGCGGGCGGCCAGGAGTCCATGACGAACGCGCCCCACCTGCTCCCCAAGTCCCGCGAGGGCTTCAAGTACGGCGCGATCGAGATGCTCGACGCGATGGCGTACGACGGTCTCACCGACGCCTTCGAGAACATCGCCATGGGCGAGTCGACGGAGAAGCACAACACACGCCTGGGCATCGCCCGCCCGGAGCAGGACGAGATCGCGGCCCTCTCGCACCAGCGTGCGGCCACCGCCCAGAAGAACGGCATCTTCGAGGCGGAGATCACGCCCGTGGAGATTCCGCAGCGCAAGGGCGAGGCCGTCGTCTTCAGCAAGGACGAGGGCATCCGCGCCGAGACCACGGTGGAGTCGCTGGCCAAGCTGCGCCCCGCCTTCACCCGGGACGGCACGATCACGGCGGGCACCTCCTCGCAGATCTCCGACGGCGCCGCGGCCGTGGTCGTGATGAGCAAGACCAAGGCGCAGGAACTCGGCCTCCAGTGGATCGCCGAGATCGGCGCGCACGGGAACGTCGCCGGTCCGGACAACTCCCTCCAGTCCCAGCCCTCGAACGCGATCCTGCACGCCCTGAAGAAGGAGGGCCTCGACGTCTCCGACCTCGACCTCATCGAGATCAACGAGGCGTTCGCCGCGGTCGCCGTGCAGTCAATGAAGGACCTCGGCGTATCCACGGAAAAGGTGAACGTCAACGGTGGTGCCATCGCCCTCGGTCACCCGATCGGGATGTCCGGCGCCCGCCTCGTGCTGCACCTGGCCCTGGAGCTCAAGCGGCGCGGCGGCGGGGTCGGCGCGGCGGCGCTGTGCGGTGGCGGTGGGCAGGGTGACGCGCTGATCGTGCGGGTACCCAAGGCCTGAAGCCGTTGTCTCTTTCCGTACGACCCTGGTGCGTACGACTCTGAACGACCTCGGTGCGTACGACTCTGAACGGATCTGAACGGAGCTGTGATGCAGGACGTCTCCTCGCTGGTGGCCCAGGCCAGGGAAGGCAGGCCGCGGGCCGTGGCCCGGCTGATCTCCCTGGTGGAGGGGGCGTCCCCGCAGTTGCGCGAGGTCATGGCGGCGCTGGCCCCGCTGACCGGCAACGCGTACGTCGTCGGGCTCACCGGCTCTCCGGGCGTGGGCAAGTCGACCTCGACCTCGGCGCTGGTGACGGCGTACCGGCGGCAGGGCAAGCGGGTCGGTGTCCTCGCCGTCGACCCGTCCTCGCCGTTCTCCGGAGGCGCCCTGCTCGGCGACCGTGTCCGTATGTCCGAGCACGCCTCCGACCCCGGCGTCTACATCCGCTCGATGGCCACGCGAGGCCACCTGGGCGGTCTCGCCTGGGCGGCCCCCCAGGCCATCCGCGTCCTCGACGCGGCGGGCTGCGACGTGATCCTGGTGGAGACGGTCGGTGTGGGCCAGTCGGAGGTGGAGATCGCCTCCCAGGCGGACACCTCGGTGGTCCTGCTCGCCCCCGGCATGGGCGACGGCATCCAGGCGGCGAAGGCCGGAATCCTGGAGATCGGCGACGTGTACGTGGTGAACAAGGCCGACCGGGACGGTGCCGACGCGACCGCGCGCGAGCTGAACCACATGCTCGGGCTGGGCGAGTCCCGGGGGCCCGGCGACTGGCGGCCGCCGATCGTCAAGACGGTCGCGGCGCGGGGCGAGGGCATCGACGAGGTCGTCGAGGCCCTGGAGAAGCACCACGCCTGGATGGAGGAGCACGGCGTACTGACCGAGCGGCGCCTCGCCCGGGCCTCCCAGGAGGTCGAGACGATCGCCGTCACGGCGCTGCGTCAGCGCATCGGCGACCTCCATGGTGATCGCCGCCTCAGCGCGCTCGCGGAGCGGATCGTGGCGGGGGAGCTGGATCCCTACCGGGCGGCGGACTCGTTGGTCGAGGGCCTGACAGAGGCCTGAGACAGGGGTTTCCTCGCCCCCGCCGCCCCTACCCGACCCATCCCGTTCCCGGGGGCTCCGCCCCCGGACCCCGGGTGTGTTCTTCGCCTGCGGGCGGGTGGGGGCTGGTCGCGCAGTTCCCCGCGCCCCCAAAAGCCGCCACCTGGCCCGGGTCTTCAGCCCGTCCGGCGTGTGAGGACGAGGCTGGGGGCCGATGCCCCACCCAAACCCCGGTCAGCCCGCGTCTTCAGCCCGTCCGGCGTTCGAGGACGAGGCCGTTCAGGCCGAAGCGGGGGTCCAGAGGGCGCAGTGCCCCGGGGGATGGGACGGGTAAGGGTGGCGGGGGCGAGACACACATGGTGTCAACTTCCCGTGCCTGCTGTTACGTTGAGGCGCATGTTCCTCCTCTTGGCATAGGGCCCGCCCAGGCCCGCGACGCACACCGGTGGGTGTGTCGTCGCGGCACTCAGGCGACCCTTTCCGCCTCGTTGTTGAGGAACCCGAACATGTCTGCGCCCGCGCCGCGGCCCTCGTACGCCGCGTTCTTCCGCATCCCCCACACCCGCCGCACCTTCACCGCCGCCCTCGTCGGCAGACTCTCGTACGGCATGGTCTCGCTGGCCATGATGCTCAGCGTGACCGAGGCCACCGGCTCGTACGCCGCCGCCGGCACGGTCATGGCGCTGTTCGGCGCGACGAGCGTGCTCCTGTCGCCCGCGAGGGCGGCCCTGATCGACCGTCACGGCCCCCGCCGCGCCCTCATCCCGATGGCCTCGCTCTACGCCACCCTGCTGGCGGCCTTCGCGACAGCGGCCTGGCGGCCCGGAACACCGGCACCCGCACTCGGCGCCCTCGCCGTCACCGCGGGCGTCTGCACGCCGCCCCTCGGCCCCACGGTGCGCGCCCTGTGGGGCGAGGTCATCGAGGACAAGCGGGTCCTGCAGCGGGCGTACAGCCTGGACGGCATCGCCGAGGAGATCCTCTTCGTCTCGGGCCCGCTGCTGGTGGGCGCGGTCGTCCGGTTCGCACCCCCGGCCGCCGCGCTTGCTCTCTGCGCCCTGCTGGTGTGGACCGGAACCCTCGCCTTCGTCCTGTCGCCGGCCGTGGCGGGCGTACGTCCGGCCGTCACGAAGCCCGTCGCACGCTCACGGCACCGTTTCAGCGACGGGCGCGCGCTCCTGCAGCCCGTCGTCGTCGCGGCGGGCGTCGGCCTGTCCGTGGGAGCCGTCGAACTTCTGGTGATGGCCTTCGCCGCACAGAGCCATCACGGGAACGACGTGGTGGCCTGGGTGCTCGCCGCACTGTCACTGGGCAGCGCCCTGGGCGGCGTCCTGAACGGCGCCGTCGACTGGCGTACGCCCGCGCGGGTGCGGCTGCCGCTGCTGGTGGGCGGCCTGGGCCTCGCCCTGGCGGCCGCGGGCCTCTCTCCAGGCCTCGGCACCCTGACTGTCGCCATGGCCTGCGCCGGTTTCTTCGTCGCCCCGGCCCTCACGACGTCGTACCTGATCGCCGACGAGGCGGCCCCGCCCGGCCGCCGTACCCAGGCCGGAGCCTGGGTCAACACAGCGGTGAACGCCGGAAGCTCGGGCGGAACCGCGGGAGCGGGCCTCTTGGTGGGCCACCTGCCCCTGGGCCTCTGCTTCGCGATCGCGGGAGCCGTGGCGGTCGCAGTGGGCGTGCTCTCGGTGCAGGGTGCTCGTGCGGCGAGAGCGCCGCACGAAGCCCCCAGGGGTACGCCCGAGCCGACCCGCGCCCCATAGGGGCGCGGGGAACGGCGCGACCAGCCACGGACAACCAGCAGCGACAGACAACCCGCGGCCACGGTCGGCCCGCACTCACCGAGCCGCTACGGCTTACCTCGCTGCCCTCGCAGATGCTCCGCGATCGGTCGCAGCGACTTGTGCAGCTCCTCCAGGGCCTCCGGGGACAACAGGTCCATGAAGTGCCTGCGCACGGACGCCACGTGGTGCGGGGCGACCTTCTTCATCGTCTCCATGCCGTGCTCGGTGAGGACGGCGAACAGTCCTCGGCGGTCGGACTCGCAGTTCTCGCGCCGGACCAGGTCCCCGTTCTCCATACGGGTGATCTGGTGCGAGAGCCGGCTCTTGGACTGGAGGGTGGCGGCCGCGAGGTCGCTCATCCGCATCCGGAAGCCCTCCGACTCGGAGAGGTTCACCAGGATCTCGTAGTCGTTCATCGTCAGCCCGAACGGCTGCAGATCCCTTTCGAGCTGGTACGTCAACAGCCTGTTGACCTCCAGGTGGGTACGCCAGGCGCACTGCTCCGCATCGGTCAGCCAGCGCGTGGCCGTCTCGGTCTCCATAAGTGAAGTCTACCTAAAATGTTGAAAGGCGAACTAGTGAGGGTGGTGTGACTACGCGCACGCGTTCGACGTCACACTCCGCAGACTACCGCTCACAGACCGAAGCGACGCTGGAGGTCTCCGAGCTGTCCGGGAAGACGCGGTGTGCCGGCTTGCTGACCGTGCTGTCCCTGGTGACCGGGTACCCCGCCGCCGCCGGGTACGCCCGGCTCATGCGGAACGGCCCCCGTGGCCTGCTCGGCCATGAGGACCTCCGTGGACTGCAGCAGGACCGTGCCGGCCCCTACGAACTCGAACTGGTGCTCCTCTCCAGAGGCCCCGCCGAGGCCTGTCAGTGCACGTAGACCGCCCATGAGGCCTGTCATGTACCCGTGGTCATAGTGATGGCACGGGGACGGGCAGTCGGCCCAGCCGACAAGCGCTTGCGGATCCACCCGGATGGGAGGCTCCATGAACACCACCGGACCGTTAGAGGCCGCTACGAACTTGCCGGTTCCGATCAGCGTCAGAAAGCCCGGCACGATCGATTGCTTGAGCGCGAGACTTGGCTGAAAAGCGAGCAGGTTGCCGGAGCGAATGGTCAGGTTGCCCTCGTCCAAGTCGTACGAATTCACGTCGAAGGCCCGGTCGGCGAGGAGCATCTTGCCCGAGCCCTCCGCCACCACCCAGTCGCTCGCGTGCAGAGGCGAATGGAAGGAAGTGCGCACGAGACGGTCCAGCCGGCCGTGCCCGATGCCGTTGAAGTCCATCGACCCGTAGTAGGCGATCATCTTGCCCTTCTGCAGGAACCACTGGCTCCCCTTGAGCTCCACGCAGAAGGTGTACTTGTTGACGTTGTCGTCGACCGGCAGGGTCATCGGGTCGTAGATCACCGGACCGCCCGGGGTCCCGTACGCGCTCACAGCTTCTCCTCCGAGGCCTGGACGTACACCGCACCACTGCCGCTCAGCTCCAGCTGGAACGCCTCGCCCGAGCCGCGGCCCACCATGTCGCGCCAGCCGAGCGCCGTGGACAGCTTGTTGCGTACGTCACCGTGGTGCGCCACGTACGCCTGTGGGTCCACATGGATGGGGCGCTGGGGGGAGATGGGGACCTCGATCACGCCCCCGTGGGCCATCACGGCCACCGCGCCGTGCCCCTTGAGGGTGGTCGTGAAGAGCCCCTGGCCCGTCACCTGGCCGCGGACCATGCCCATGACCCCGCCCTGCGAGCCGAGGAACATCGTGCCCTGCTGGAGGGTGCCGTCGAAGGCAAGCAGCCGGTCCGCCTCGACGTACAGGGTGTCGCCCGAGAGGTTGATCACCTGGATGTGATGGCCGCCGTGCCCGAAGAAGACCGTGCCGCTGCCCTCGACGGTCATCAACGGGGTGGCCTCATTGGCGACCCGGCGGCCGATCATCGACATGATCCCGCCCTGGCCGCCCTGGACGTTGGGCGTGAAGGAGACCTCGCCCTTGTAGGCGAGCATCGCGCCGCGCTGACTGAACAGGCGCTGGCCGGGCAGGACCGTCGCCTCGATCATCTTGGAGTTCACTTCGCGGAACGGCATGTCACAGGTCCCCCGCGATCGTGTTGCGCTCACTGGGCTGCACGTAGACCAGCCCGTCGCCCTCGAAACGGATCTGGAAGGCCTCGCCGCCGCCCTCGCCCATGAACGTGCGGAATGTCACGCCGGCCTGGAAGGACTGCCGGACATTGCCCTGGTGCGCGATGTACGCCCCCGGGTCGACCGTCAGCGGGTACTGGGAGCTGACACGCAGCACCACCGCCGGGCCGTCGGACGTGATCGCCGCCTGGCCGTGGCCCTCGACGGTGGTCGTGAACAGTCCGTTGCCCTGGGAGGCGCCTCTGAGGCCTGTGAAGGACGTGCCCGTCCGCAGGCCCGCGTCGGTCGCGAGCAGGTTGCTCGACTCGACGTACAACTTGTCCCCCTGGAGGTTCACCAGGTTGATCTCGCAGGCCCGGTCCGCGAACCAGCAGGTCCCTTGCCCCTTCACCTCCATCACCGTCATCTGCTCACCGGTGATGCGCCGGGTCACCATCCCGCGGATCCCCTCCCCACCGCCGCTCAGCTTCTTGAACGCCATCTGACCGTCGTACGCGACCATCGAGCCGTTCTTCGCCTTCACGGCGTCCCCGGTCATGTCGACGGCCAGCACCTTGCTGCCTTGAAGTCGGAACATCGCCACGTGGTGAAGGTAGCGGCAGGGTGGGAACGCGGACAGGGTCCACGGGTTGATCTCACCGTTCCTGAGGACTGAGCGGGAGTGAGTCCTGTTGCCAGAACCCATGCTCAGCCGTGTGCTCCGAACGGTGTTGGGCACACTGGTCCCCCGCGTTCGCTCCGCGTCCGGGCGGCACGGATCGTGTCGCATTCGACACGCGAACATCGATTCTCTCCAGGTGTGTGGCGCGACACCGTGCACGGGCACTTGCTCCTGCTCGCTGGAACACGCTCAGGCGCGCACTCCAGCGGTAGCGGCTCAAGACCCCTGAGCGGACCCTTAGGGGCCAAGCGGACATCCCCGCCCCGGACCCCGGGGCGGGGGTGTCCCGGCTCGGGTGCCACAATGGTGGACGCTTGTGCTTGCGTTCACAAAGCGGCTCCCCGCCGAAAGCGAATCTCCCACCGAAGGTGACCCGTGGACATAAAGACCGCCACCGCCCTCCGCCGGCTCCGCCTGGTCTCGGCCCCCGAGGCCGTCTCCTTCCTGCTGCTGCTCCTGTGCTCGGTGCTGAAGCGGACCACGGACTTCAACGGGGTGCCCGTCATGGGTTCCATCCACGGGATCCTCTTCATCCTGTACGTGGTCTTCTGGGCGGACGCCTGGAGCCGCACCAAGTGGAGCAAGAAGACGGCGGCCCTCTACTTCGTCCTCTCCGTGCTGCCCACCGGCGGTTTCTTCGCCGAGCGCAAGCTCCGGCGCGAGACCGAGGACGCGGTCATCGCCTCCCGCGCCCGCCGCGAGGGAGTCGTGGAGTCCTCATGATCGTCGCCTTCTCCGTGACGCCCCTGGGCGTCGGCGAGGACGTGGGGGAGTACGTCGCCGACGCCGTCCGGGTCGTCCGTGAATCGGGGCTGCCGAACCGCACCGATGCCATGTTCACCTCCATCGAGGGGGAGTGGGACGAGGTGATGGACGTGGTCAAGCGCGCCGTCGCCGCCGTCGAGGCACGGGCGCCGCGCGTCTCCGTCGTCCTGAAGGCGGACATCCGCCCCGGTGTGACGGACGGTCTGACCTCCAAGGTGGAGACCGTGGAGCGGCACCTGTCCGCGTAGGCCTTCGGCGAGAAGACCCGAAACCCCGGTCCTGTGGGCCGGGGTTTCTCGCGCCCGACTGTTTGAGCGATCGCTCAAACCCCGGTAATCTCAGGCGCGGTTGATTGAGCGATCGCTCAAAAGGGGTCACTGATCTGGGGGTTCGGTAAATGGGGCTCTACGTGGAGACACATGTACGAGGCGATCTCGACGACCTGTGGGCACGGACGCAGGACCCCGCGCAGCACCAGCGCTGGGACCTGAGGTTCACCTCCATCGACCACCTCCCGCGCATCGAGGGCGAGCCGCAGCGCTTCCGGTACGCCACCCGGGTGCTGCCCTTCCTGACGGTCGCCGGAACCGGCGTCTCGGCCGGGGAGAAGGAGCGCCCCGACGGCACCCGCACCTCCGCCCTGCGCTTCGCCTCCCCGCACCCGCTCTCCCTCCTCGCCGAGGGCAGCGGCTACTGGCGCTACGTCCCCGACGCCGACGGCGTCCGCTTCCTCACCGGGTACGACTACCGCCCGCGCTGGGGCCGCTTCGGGGCGGTGGCCGACCGGCTCCTCTTCCGCCCCCTCATCGGCTGGGCCACGGCCTGGTCCTTCGACCGGCTGCGGATCTGGCTGGAGCGGGGCATCACGCCGGAGAGGGCGCTGCGCCACTGGCTCGGCGAGTGCGCCGTGCGCGGTTTCGTCCTGCTGGCCGCCTGCTCGGGCACGGTGTACGGCGCGCTCGTGGACGCGGCGGGCCCGCTGGCGCCGCTCGCCCTCTACTCGACCCCCGTACTGGCCGTCGTCGCCGCCCTCCTGGCCCTCTTCGCGCCTCCGCTGTCCGGTACCCCGGCCGCCCGCCGCTGCCAGCGCACCCCGATCGCGCGGGTCCGCGCCCCGCGCGTCCTCGCCACCCTGGAGCAGCGGTGACACTCTCCATCTTCCGCACCGCGATGGGCGCAGACTTCGACCGTCTCCACCCCGAGTTGCGGCGGCGCTTCTCCGTGGGCCTGGCCGGCGGCGAGGTGTGCACCGGCCACGGCGTCATGGACCGCGTCTGGCACGGGAGGGGCTTCGTGAAGCCGTTCCTCGTCCTCGGCGGCACCCGCAACATCCTCGTCCCGCGTGCGGGCCGGAACGTCCCCTTCATGATCGAGAATGTGCCCTACGCCGACACCTTCGGCCGTGAGACGGTGAGCTTCGTGCGCACCTTCGACCTGCCCGGCCGCTCCCGCCGCTTCGACGCCCAGATGGTGCTGAGCCCCGAGGGCGACCGCGTCCTGGACTACCTCGGCACGCATCAGCACCTCGCCAGCGACCTGCACTTCCGTGCCGAGCCCGACGGTTCCCTGCTGATCCGCTCCGGTGAACACCGCTTCCGGGAGGGCCCGGTGGACGTCCGCGTCCCCGAACTCATCGGCGCCGACGCCGAGGTACGCGAGTCCTTCGACGACTCCACGGGCCGCTTCCACATCCAAGTCCGGGTCGTGAACCGGCACTTCGGTCCGCTCTTCGGCTACGAGGGCAGCTTCCGGGCGACGTACACCGACGTCCGTACCCGCGGGGTCCGGCCCGGGCTGCGGCCCGTCCGCGAGGAGGCGCGCGCGTGAGCGAGGCGACCCGGGCGAAACTGCTGGAGGGCGCCCTGCGGACGCTCACCGAGCAGGGGATCGCGAAGACCTCGGCCCGTACGATCGCGGCGACCGCCGGGGTCAACCAGGCACTCGTCTTCTACCACTTCGGGTCCGTGGACGAGTTGCTGTCGGCCGCGGTCCGGTACGGGGCGGAGCAGCGGGTCGCGAACTACCGGGAACGGCTCGCCGAGGTCGGGTCGCTGACGGAACTCCTCGCGTTCGGGCGGGAGATGCACGAGGTGGAGCGGGCCGAGGGGCATGTCGCCGTCCTGGGGCAGCTCCTCGCCGGGGCGCAGACGGACGCGCGTCTGGCGCCCGCGACCTCGGCGGGGCTGGACCTGTGGATCACCGAGATCGAGCGGGTCCTGGTCCGGGTCCTCGCGCCGACCCCCCTCGGCGAGTTCGCCGATCCCGCCGGGCTGGCGCGTGCCGTCGCCGCGTCCTTCGTCGGCATCGAGCTGTACGAGGGGGTCGACCCCGAGGGTTCCCGGGCCGCCCTCGACGCCCTGGAACAACTGGCCGTCCTGGTCACCGCCCTCGACACCCTCGGCCCGGTCGCCCAACGAGCCATCCGCCACCACCTGCGCCGCCACACCCCCCACAACTGACCGACGCTTTCTTCAGCCCCGCCCCCTGGCGCCCCTCCGGTCCGAACGGCTTCGCCTCGGGCGTCGGAGGGCTATCGCTCCGGAGCCGATGTGAGTGCCGTCCCCAGGGGGGTGCGCTCGTACAGGACCTGGTGGCCGTAGCGGCGTGAGGTGAGGAGGCCTCCGGCGCGCAGGACCGTGAGATGGGCGGACACGGACGACGGAGCGAGGCGGAGGCGGTGGGCGAGGGCTGTTGTGGTGGTGGGCTCGTCCAGGGCCGTGAGGACGGTGGCCCTGCCCCGTCCGAGGAGTCGCACGAGGGCGTCGGGAGTGTGGTCCGTCGGTTCGGCCCACAGGCCGCCGATGCCGCGGGCGGGGTAGGCGAGCGTGGGCTGCCAGGGGGGATCGAAGGAACTGACCACCTCCGGCCAGATGAAGACGCTGGGCACCAGAATCAGGCCCTGGCCCGCGAGGTCCCGCTCGTGCCGGCCCTTCCACTCGATGGTCAGCGTGTGGGAGCGCCAGCCGAACCGACGGTCTATCTCCGGCAGCAGCCCGCCCAGACCGACCTCCGCGAGCCGCCGCGAGTGGAACGCGATGTCCGCCTCCAGCAGGGCGCGCAGCCGCGGCCAGTCCGGCTCGACGAGCGCGTGCCAGGCCGTCTCCATCAGGTCGGCCAGCTCCTGGACCATGCGCGCCGGGTCCTTCAACAGCGCCCGGCCTCGGGACGATTCGAGGGCGCCTGGAGTGTCCGCGAGCGACCTCGCGGCCTCCTCGCGGGCCCCCTCGGGGTCGGCCGCGCGGACCGCGGCGATCTCCTCCTCGAAGGTGGCCGCCGGACCGATCGGGGGCGGGCAGAGCCAGTCGGGGCAGTAGCCGCGCTGCGGCATCAGCAGCCACAGCGGTGCGAGGTCGAGTCCGGCGGCGGCCGCGCGGATACGGCGCAGCCAGTGCGCGTGGTAGCCGTGCCGCGCGGGACGGTTGAGCGTGCGGACCGCCTCCTGCGTCTCCCACAGGGGCGACACCGCGAATCGGCAGTTGAGGAGGTCGTCCTCCCCGAAGTGCAGAAGAGAAGGCAAGGAACGGCACCCCCTGGGGATTCGGCCTGAGGATTCGGCCTGAAGATCTGACCTGAAGATTCGGCTGAAGCCGAAACTCTACGGCCCGGGCCGACGGATGAGCACGCTGTTGCCCATGCCGGAAGCCGAGATGAAGGGCGCGACGACGCTGCCCGAGCCACCCGACGCCCCGTCGAGCACCTCACCGAACGTGCCCGGAGCCACGGGCTACGGCCGTGTCTTCGCCGTGAGAGAGTTCCGCGCCGTCTTCGCCGCCCACGCGTGCTCGCTGCTCGGGCTCGTGGTCAGCGAGCTCGCCCTGTCCGTCCTGGTCTACGACCTGACCGGCTCGCCCCTGATGAGCGCCCTGACGTTCGCGCTCGGCTTCCTCCCGTACCTCGTCGGCGGCACCCTCCTCGCCGGCGCCGCGGACCGCTTCCCGGCCCGCCGGGTCCTCGTGGTGTGCGACCTCGCGTGCGCGGGCTGCGTGGCCGTCATGGTGGTGCCGGGCGCGCCCATCGCCGTACTGCTGGCCATGCGCTGCGCGCTCGCCGTCGTCTCACCGCTCTTCCAGGGGGCGCGGACGGCGACGCTGACCGATGTCCTCGGCGACGGCGACCTGTTCGTACTGGGCCGCTCCCTGCTGCGGATCGTCTCGCAGGGCGCGCTGCTCGCCGGGTTCGGGCTCGGCGGCGTGCTGCTCACCGTCGTGTCACCGCGCGGCGCGCTGCTCATCACGGTGTGCACCTTTCTGACCTCCGCCACGCTGCTGCGCTTCGGTACCCGGCGACGGCCCGCGCGGGCCCGTGACGGTGGCGCGCTGGTGCGGGACTCGCTGCACGGAACCCGCCGGATCCTCGCCGACCGGCGCGTACGGGCCCTGCTCCTGCTGTTCTGGGTGCCGCCGATGTTCGCCGTCGCGCCGGAGGCGCTGGCCGCGCCCTACGCCGACGGGCTCGGCGCCGGATCGGCCGGGCTCGGCCTGCTGATGTGCGCCCTGCCGGTCGGCACGATCGCGGGGGAGCTGTACGCGGGTTCGAGGCTGCGGCCCGCGACCCGCACCCGGCTCGCCCTCCCGCTCGTCTGCGTCACCCTGCTGCCGTACGTCGGCTACGTCCTGCGGCCGGACCTCGGCTGGTCGCTGGTCCTGCTGCTGCTCGCGGGCACCGGATCCGCGTACTCGCTCGGCCTGGACCAGTGGTTCGTGCGGGCCGTGCCCGAGGAGCTGCGAGGGCGGGCGATGACCCTGAACACCGCCGGGCTGATGACCGTCCAGGGGGTGGGGATGGCGTTGTCGGGGGTGGCGGCGGAGTTCGCCGGAGTGCGGGCGACGGTCGCGGGCGCGGGGCTGCTCGGCACCCTCTGCTGCGTACTGCTGGCGGTGGAGGCGCGGCGTACGGAAGGGGCCGCGACCCCCGCCGCAGAGGGCTCGGGGACCGAAAGGCGAGACAGTGCTGACCAGCATATGACCGGCGGGTAAGGTCTTATGCCGTGCCGAAGCCGCTCAGTCTTGCCTTCGATCCCATCGCTCGCGCCGACGAACTCTGGAAGCAGCGCTGGGGATCCGTGCCGTCCATGGCCGCGATCACCTCGATCATGCGCGCGCACCAGATCCTGCTCGCCGAGGTCGACGCGGTCGTCAAGCCGTACGGACTCACCTTCGCGCGCTACGAGGCACTGGTCCTGCTCACCTTCTCCAAGGCCGGCGAGCTCCCGATGTCCAAGATCGGCGAGCGCCTCATGGTGCACCCGACCTCCGTCACGAACACCGTGGACCGGCTGGTGAAGTCCGGGCTCGTCGACAAGCGGCCCAACCCCAACGACGGGCGCGGCACGCTCGCCTCCATCACCGAGAAGGGCCGTGAGGTCTGCGACGCGGCGACCCGCGACCTGATGGCGATGGACTTCGGGCTCGGGGCCTACGACTCCGAGGAGTGCGCGGAGATCTTCGCGATGCTGCGGCCCCTGCGCATCGCCGCGAGCGACTTCGACGAGGAATAGACGAGGAACAGAGAAAAGAGGCGCGCCGGAGCGGGGGTGCTCGTAGATCGCGCAAATGGGGTCGTTACGCTCATCCCCATGAAGAAGAGCGTGCTGACCCGCTACCGCGTGATGGCCTACGTCACCGGTGTGCTGCTGGTCCTGCTGACCCTCGGTGTGATCGCCAAGTATGTGTTCCACATGAACGGTGCCGTGGACTTCACGCGCGTCGTCGCCATCGCGCACGGCTGGCTCTACGTCGTCTACCTGGTCTTTGCCTTCGACCTGGGTTCCAAGGCGAAGTGGCCGGTCGGCAAGCAGCTGTGGGTGCTGCTCGCGGGGACCATTCCGACGGCCGCGTTCTTCGTGGAGCGGAAGATCACCCAGGAGCTGGAGTCGAAGGTCGCGGAGGACTCTCCGGCGGTCGTCAAGGCGTAACGCTTACCGCCACGGGAGTGGTCCGTGGCGGTTTGCCATCGACATTTAGTAGGACGTCCTAGTAAATTCGAAGCATGGACGCTGACGCCATCGAAGAGGGCCGCCGCCGCTGGCAGGCCCGGTACGACACCTCGCGCAAGCGTGAGGCCGACTTCACCACGCTCTCCGGCGATCCGGTGGAGCCGGTGTACGGGCCGCGGCCGGGGGACAGGTACGACGGCTTCGAGCGGATCGGCTGGCCCGGCGAGTACCCCTTCACCCGCGGGCTGTACCCGACCGGCTACCGAGGGCGTACGTGGACGATCCGCCAGTTCGCCGGGTTCGGGAACGCGGAGCAGACGAACGAGCGCTACAAGATGATCCTCGCCGCGGGCGGCGGCGGACTGTCGGTCGCCTTCGACATGCCGACGCTCATGGGGCGCGATTCCGACGATCCGCGCTCCCTCGGCGAGGTCGGGCACTGCGGGGTCGCGATCGACTCCGCGGCCGACATGGAGGTCCTGTTCAAGGACATCCCGCTGGGTGACGTCACGACATCGATGACGATCAGCGGACCGGCCGTACCCGTCTTCTGCATGTACCTGGTCGCGGCGGAACGGCAGGGCATCGACCCGTCCGTCCTGAACGGCACTCTCCAGACCGACATCTTCAAGGAGTACATCGCCCAGAAGGAGTGGCTCTTCCAGCCCGAGCCGCACCTGCGCCTCATCGGCGACCTGATGGAGCACTGCGCCGCGAAGATCCCCGCCTACAAGCCGCTGTCCGTCTCCGGTTACCACATCCGGGAGGCCGGTTCCACGGCCGCGCAGGAGCTGGCGTACACGCTCGCGGACGGGTTCGGCTACGTCGAACTGGGGCTCTCGCGCGGCCTGGACGTGGACGTCTTCGCCCCCGGCCTCTCCTTCTTCTTCGACGCGCACCTCGACTTCTTCGAGGAGATCGCCAAGTTCCGGGCGGCGCGGCGGATCTGGGCGCGGTGGATGCGGGACGTGTACGGCGCGAAGTCGGAGAAGGCGCAGTGGCTGCGCTTCCACACCCAGACCGCGGGTGTCTCGCTGACGGCGCAGCAGCCGTACAACAACGTCGTCCGTACGGCGGTGGAGGCGCTCGCGGCGGTTCTCGGCGGCACGAACTCCCTCCACACCAACGCGCTGGACGAGACGCTCGCGCTGCCGTCCGAGCAGGCCGCGGAGATCGCCCTGCGGACGCAGCAGGTGCTGATGGAGGAGACCGGCGTCGCCAACGTCGCCGACCCACTGGGCGGTTCCTGGTACGTCGAGCAGCTCACCGACCGGATCGAGGCCGACGCGGAGAAGATCTTCGAGCAGATCAAGGAGCGGGGGCTGCGGGCGCATCCCGACGGGCAGCACCCGATCGGTCCCATCACCTCCGGCATCCTTCGGGGCATCGAGGACGGCTGGTTCACCGGGGAGATCGCCGAGTCGGCGTTCCAGTACCAGCGGTCGTTGGAGAAAGGTGACAAGCGCGTGGTGGGCGTGAACGTCCATCACGGGTCCGTGACCGGGGATCTGGAGATCCTGCGGGTCAGTCACGAAGTGGAGCGGGAGCAGGTAAGGGAGTTGGGAGTGCGGCGGGACGGGCGCGACGACGCGCGCGTACGGGCCGCGCTGGACGCGATGCTTGCCGCCGCGCGGGACGGGTCGAACATGATCGTGCCCATGCTGGATGCGGTGCGGGCCGAGGCCACGCTCGGCGAGATCTGCGACGTGCTCCGGGACGAGTGGGGCGTGTACACGGAGCCGGCAGGCTTCTGACTCCCCGGGGCTCCGCCCCGGACGCCCCGGCCGGGCGGAGTCCTTTGTCCGCGGGTGCGTGGGGGCCTGTCGCGCAGTTCCCCGCGCCCCTGAAAGCCTCGGCCCGTCCGGCGTTTGACGGCGAGGAGAGTCGGGTCAGGTGGTGGGTGTCGTGCCGGTCAGGCCCAGGAGAAGCATTTGGGTGAACGCGCGGACCCACTCCTCGTCCGCCGGCTCCGCGCTGACGAGAGTGCGATGCACCACCGCCCCGGCGACCACGTCGAAGATGAGGTCCGCCGTACGCGCGGCGACCTCGGGGTCGGACTCCGCAGGGAGCTCGCCGCGCGCGGTGGCGCGGGCCCGCCCCTCCACGACGAGCCGCTTCTGGCGGTCGACGATGGACGTGCGGATGCGTTCGCGCAGCGGCTCGTCACGGGTTGACTCGGCCACCACCGCCATCAGGGCCGTCGCGGTCTCGGGACGGTTCAGGAGTGCCGCGAACTGAAGCACCACGCCCTCGATGTCGGCGGCGAGGCTCCCGCGGTCGGGGAGTTCCAGTTCGTCGAAGAGGACGGCCACCGCGTCGACCACGAGCTCGTTCTTGCCCGCCCAGCGACGGTAGAGGGTCGTCTTGGCGACCCCGGCCCGCGTCGCCACGTCCCCCAACGTCAGTTTGGACCAGCCCAGTTCGACCAGAGCCGCCCGCGTCGCCTTCAGGATCGCGGCGTCCGCGGCAGCGCTGCGCGGGCGTCCCGTGCGGGGGGTGGTGGTGCGACTCTGCATGTCAGGACCCTATCCGCCGCCCCGGGCGGCCAAATCAGGCGGTTGTGTGAAGTCGTGAGGGAGATCACCGGGGTATGGCGGACAGGGGAGCCGCCGGACAGTTACGCTACGAGCCGTAGCGAAAGCTCGTACACGGTGACTCGTGGACGGGTGGCAACCACTGGCGCCGGGTGGGGACCCGGTGCCCGACAGCACGGATCGAGTCGGGTCGCGTCGTAAAGCGGCCCGGCTTTCACAGCGCTTTTCACACGTGCGCGAGGAAGGGGGAGGATGTACTCATGCAGCCACGGAACATGTCCATGAGCGGAGTCGTCGACCTCGCCGCGGTGAAGGCGGCCCAGGAGGCCAAGGCGAAGGCGGAGCAGGCGCGCGCCGAAGCGGCCAGGCAGGGCGGCGGAGGCGGGGCCGTGTCTCCCGCCGGCCTCGTCATCGATGTCGACGAAGCGGGATTCGAGCGCGATGTCCTTCAGCGGTCCACCGAGGTTCCGGTCGTCATCGACTTCTGGGCCGAGTGGTGCGAGCCCTGTAAGCAACTGAGCCCGGTGCTCGAACGGCTGGCCGTCGAGTACAACGGACGGTTCGTCCTTGCCAAGGTCGACGTCGACGCCAACCAGATGTTGATGCAGCAGTTCGGGATCCAGGGGATCCCGGCCGTGTTCGCCGTCGTGGCGGGGCAGGCACTGCCGCTCTTCCAGGGTGCGGCCGGAGAGGCGCAGATCCGCGGGACCCTCGACCAGCTCGTCGAGGTCGCCGAGCAGCGCTTCGGCCTCACCGGCCTGACCGTCGACCCCGACGCCGAGCCCGGCAGCGCCCCGGCGGTGCACGAGGTGCCGGCAGGGCCCTACGACGCGCTCCTGGAGGCCGCCGTACAGGCCCTGGACGCGGGTGACTTCGGGGGTGCCGTACAGGCCTACAAGAACGTGCTGAGCGACGACCCGGGCAACACGGAGGCCAGGCTCGGCCTCGCGCAGGCCGAGTTGTTGCAGCGAGTGCAGGGCGCCGACCCGCTCCAGGTGCGCAAGGACGCGGCCGAGAAGCCCAAGGACGTACCGGCGCAGATCGCGGCCGCGGACCTCGACCTGGTGGGCGGGCACGTCGAAGACGCGTTCGGGCGGCTCATCGACACGGTGCAGCGCACGGCGGGTGACGACCGGGATGCCGTACGGCTGAGGCTGTTGGAGCTCTTCGAGGTCGTGGGCGGCGACGATCCGCGGGTGATCGCGGCGCGCCGGGCGCTGGCGAGAGCGCTGTTCTGATCGACTCCCGGACCGGGTTCCGCCCGGTGTGCTGACCTGTTCCTAAACGCCGGGGCGTGTGATGCCCAGGTGAAAGATTTGCCGAGAGAGCGGCAGGTGGCCGCGCTTTACCAAAACTTGGTAAACGCGGCCGCTGTTACTTGGAGTAAGTCAGGGGCGTTGATCTGTCGGATTCTGTCCATGGATCAACTGTTTTGGCGTCCCCCTTGGTGCCACCCAGAGTTGTCGACCGATACCGCCGGGTCGTTGTTCGGTTATCCGGCCGTTACTAGCCAGTAACGAACCCCCTTGTGCGGGCGGCGAGAATGCACCACGATCGGCGACGCTCGGTCCATTCCCCCTACCCCGACAACCAATCGGGTCAAGGGGTTTTCAGGGTCCCCACCGAGTAGGGGCGGCGGCAGTGGCGCCGGCCCTTGGACAGGGGGGTCTCTGCCGTTCGGCGGAGCCTGTCCAGCAGGTTGTGCGTGATGCGTGTCAGGCGCGACCAGTGGTTGTCGCTCGGGGGTGATCGCCGGTGATGTCGGGCGCAGTTGGCGCTCGACGAGTACGGGCGCTCTCCTTCCCGAGGACGTAGCACTTCTCCCATCCCTGCCCGGCTGAGCCGCCGACATTGGGTCAGTCAGGACCAGGAGATGTACGTCCGAGAAGGAGGAAATATGGAGTCCCAGGTGCGTGGCGGGACCAGATGGAAGCGGTTCGCGGTCGTGATGGTGCCCAGCGTGGCCGCCACGGCAGCGATAGGTGTCGCCCTCGCGCAGGGCGCTCTCGCCGCGTCGTTCAGTGTTTCGGGTCAGTCGTTCAAGGTGACGGCGGACTCGCTCCACGGAGAAGGCTTCTCGCAGTACGGAGCCATCGACTCGGGGTACACCCTCGACGGTCAGAAGACGGCTCACCCCGTCGCGGTCTCGGCGTTCAAGTCCGCGTCGATCACCAACATGTGCCAGTCCGTGGTCACCCCGAACATCCCGCTGCTCGGATCGGTCAGTCTGGTCCTGAAGGCGGGCGGCGGTGGCACGCCGGTCCAGGCCGAGAACCTGTACATCGACGTCGAGGACCTGCAGGCCGACGCGGTGTTCCACAACATCGACATCGGTGTTGCGGCCAAGGACGCCAGCAAGGGTCCCGGCATTGCCAAGGGTGACCAGGCGAACCCGTACGGATTCGCCCAGCAGGCCGACTCGGCCGACCTGACCGATGTGAAGCAGACGGCGTGGGCGACCACCGCCGGTACGTTCAAGCTCAGCGGCCTGAAGATGTCGCTGTCCAAGGGCGTCAAGGAGTGCTACTAGGCACTCCAGGGGCGGGCGGGGGAGCCGGCAGCTGCCCCGCCCGCCCCACCTTTTCCCGCAGTACGTGAACTACTCAAGCGCGTACGTCACACAGTAAAGCCGTTCCAGGGAGCCGTTTCCATGAGCGCCGAGTCACCCGGGCAGAGCGAGCACTATCTCCAAGTCTTCCGGCGGAACTTCCGTACCTGGAGGGGCGATCGCCCGTTCTGGGCCGGCTTGTTCATCCTGCTCGGCGGCTTCCCCATCGCCTACTTCCCGTACGCGAACCTCCAGATCGGCCATCTGACGCTGGCGATGTCCACCACCGCCGGCGCCGGCTCCCTGATCATCGGCGTGCTGCTCTGGGTCCTGGGCATCAGTCTCTGGTTCCAGAAGCACGTACGGACCTTCGCCGGGGTCGCCGCGATCCTGCTCGCGCTGGTCTCCATTCCGGTGTCCAACCTCGGTGGCTTCCTCATCGGCTTCCTCTTCGCCATGACCGGCGGCGCGATGGCGGTCTCCTGGGTTCCTGGTGAGCCCGGCGAGGAACAGGGTGCGCCGGCGCACAAGAGTGAGGGCGGCGCCCCGGACGCCCTCGGCACCACCCCGAACACCCCGCACCTGCCGCAGAGCCCGGAGTCCACGGGCATCCAGCACGGTGCCGACAGCGCGGGCCCCGCGGTCGCCGACGAGTCGGGCGAGCCGAAGGACCTGTCAGGAATGAGCTCCGCCTACGGGGCGAACGGGAGGCACAGTGCCGGCTGACGAGGTGATCCGCGGGACCGAGGTGGACGAGTCCCGGGTGAGAACCGGGCCGCGCCACGCGGCCCCGAGGAAGCCGCTGTTCACCAGGTTCCACGTGCCCGCGGGCAAGGCCGTCGCCATCGCGGCGATGCCGACCGCGGTCCTCATGGGGATGGGGTTCACGCCGACACTCGCCCAGGCCGACGACCACTCGCCCGCCAAGAGCCTGACGGCCGACGAGTACCAGAAGTGCGTCGAGGCCGTGGACGGCAAGGACACGTCGGCCAGCCCGACCCCTTCGGCGTCCTCCTCTTCCTCGGCGAGCGCCTCCGCGTCCACCGACAAGCCGGAGCCGACCCCCTCGGCCAGCGCGTCCTCGTCGCCGGACAAGACCTCTTCGTCGGATTCAGGTTCCGACGACAAGGCCGGGTCCACGCCGACGCCGTCCGCGAGCAAGTCGGCGCAGAGCAGTGGCGGCGGCACCGCGGCGACGGCGACCCCGTCGGCGTCCGCGAGCGGCGGGGGCGACCTGCTGGGCACCATCGGCGACGCGATCACGGGTATCTTCACCGGCGGCAGCGACTCCACGGCGAGCACCACCGCGAGCCCCACGCCGTCGGCCTCCGCGTCCGCCTCGGCGAGCGCGACCAAGGACACCGGCGACAAGACCACGTCCGACACGGTCAAGGACACCACCGGCAAGGTCGCCGACACGGTCAAGAACACCGTGAAGGACACGACCGACACGGCGACCAAGGCGGCCGAGGACACCACCAAGGCGCTCAAGGACGCGACCGTCGCGGCCACCTCGTCCCCCAGCCCGTCCGCGAGCTCCACCACCAGCGCGGCGGACTGCCCGGTCGCCACCGACGCCGAGGGCGGCGTCGACAACCCGGTGACCCTGCCCGACGACCCCTGGTACCTGAACGCCAGTTCGCTGCTCCTCAAGGGCGCGGACTACCAGGGCATCGTGAAGGTGAAGACCGCCAACGGCACCGTCAAGAAGGTCCTGAAGTACGTCATCTCCGACGGCACCGACATCGGCGACCTGCACCAGACGGTGAACGACACGCAGTCCGGCAAGACGTACCACGTGCAGGCCGGCAGCGGTACGACGTCCACCATCCGTGACGGCAAGACGGTGATGTACACCGAAAGCATCTCCGGCAACCTGCTCGGCCTGATCCCGATCACGTTCAGCCCGGACAACCCGCCGCCGCTGAACATACCGCTGATCTACTTCACCAAGGTGAAGGTCGTACAGGCGGGCCAGTTCGGCGGCACGCTGACCATACCCGGGCTGCACCAGTACGTGACCGGCTGACGGCCGGTCACGACCAAGACCCGTTCGGGAGCCGCACACAGGACTGTGGCCCGGTTCCTCCGCTCACGCGGAGGGCCGGGCCACAGTCCTGAACGGAGCGCAACAGCTCGGCAGGGAAGCGTTCTCGGCAGCGGGGGTGATGTTCTGACGAATGGCCTCTTCGACGGGCTGGACCGGCTCGACCTGGACGCGCACGCGCGTCGCTGGTCGGCGTCGGGCACGGACGGCGCCGATGGGACCGTGAGCCAGTGGACGGCCGCGGCTCAGCAGTTCGCCGCCCGCATCCAGGCGGACCCGGCCGGGGTGACCGACGAGCAGTGGCGGGCGATCGCCGAGGCCTGGCCGGCCCTGCTGGCGGCCGCCGGGCGCGCGACCGGCACACAGCACAACGAATGGCTGTTGCGCGACCTTTGGCTCAGGTCCTGGCTGCTGGAGCAGGCGGGTCCGCGTGAGGGCGTCCCCTTGTTCGGTCCCGGACCCGTGCTCGAACGAGCGCTGGACGCCATGCCGATGAGCCCGCAGGAGGCAGCCGGGCTCGCCCCGCGGTGGCGTGAGCTGGAGCGTGCGCAGATGCGCTCGCTCCGGATGATCCGGCGGCTGCTCGCGCCCCCGCGCGCCCTGGCCCCGCTCCTTGCGGATCATCCGCGGTGGAGCGAGTTCGAGGCGTATCAGCGGTTGGCCGGCGTGCTGCCGTGAACCGCCCGTGATCATCGAACACCGAGGGCGCCCCCTGTCGCAGGAGGCGCCCTCAGTGGCGTACGGGGGCCGCGGGTCAGGCGGTGCGGCCGCTCTCGCCCAGGTGGTGCACCCGGACCATGTTGGTGGTGCCGGGGACGCCGGGGGGCGAGCCGGCGGTCATCACGACGATGTCGCCGTCGTTGAACCGCTTGAGCTTCTGGAGCTCGTGGTCGACGAGGTCGACCATCTCGTCGGTGCTCTTCACGAACGGCACGACGTGCGACTCGACGCCCCAGCTCAGCGCGAGCTGGTTGCGGGTGCCCTCGTCGGTGGTGAAGGCCAGGATCGGCTGGGTCGCGCGGTAGCGGGAGAGCCGGCGGGCGGTGTCACCGGACTTGGTGAAGGCGACCAGGCCCTTGCCGCCGAGGAAGTCGGCGATCTCGCAGGCGGCGCGGGCGACCGAACCACCCTGCGTGCGCGGCTTCTTGCCGGGGACCAGGGGCTGCAGACCCTTGGAGAGGAGCTCTTCCTCCGCCGCCACGACGATCTTCGACATCGTCTTGACCGTCTCGATCGGGTACGCGCCCACGCTCGACTCGGCCGACAGCATGACCGCGTCCGCGCCGTCGAGGATCGCGTTGGCGACGTCGGAGGCCTCCGCGCGGGTCGGGCGGGAGTTGGTGATCATCGACTCCATCATCTGGGTCGCGACGATCACCGGCTTGGCGTTGCGGCGGCACAGTTCCACGAGGCGCTTCTGCACCATCGGGACCTTCTCGAGCGGGTACTCGACGGCCAGGTCACCACGGGCCACCATGACGGCGTCGAACGCCGCGACGACGGCCTCCATGTTCTCGACCGCCTGCGGCTTCTCGACCTTGGCGATGACGGGGACCCGGCGGCCCTCCTCGTCCATCACCTTGTGCACGTCGTTCACGTCGCCCGCGTCACGCACGAAGGACAGGGCGACCATGTCGCAGCCCATCTGCAGCGCGAAGCGCAGGTCCTCGACGTCCTTCTCGGACAGCGCCGGCACGTTCACGGCCGTGCCGGGCAGGTTGATGCCCTTGTGGTCCGAGATCACACCACCCTCGATGACGACCGTCTTGACCCGGGCACCGTCGACCTCGACGACCTTCAGCTCGACGTTGCCGTCGTTGATGAGGATCGGGTCGCCCTTGGAGACGTCACCGGGCAGGCCCTTGTAGGTCGTGCCGCAGATGTGCTTGTCGCCGGGCACGTCCTCGGTGGTGATGGTGAACTCGTCACCGCGCACCAGCTCGACGGGTCCCTCGGCGAAGGTCTCCAGGCGGATCTTCGGGCCCTGCAGGTCGGCGAGGACACCGACGGCCTTGCCGGTCTCGGCCGCGGCGGCCCGGACCCGGTCGTAGCGGCCCTGGTGCTCGGCCTGCGTGCCGTGGCTGAAGTTGAAGCGGGCCACGTTCATGCCGGCTTCGATCAGCGCGACGAGCTGCTCGTGGGAGTCGACCGCGGGGCCGAGAGTACAGACGATTTTCGAACGGCGCATAGGGCGATCCTATCGGTTTGTTTCGCTACGGAATATTCCGTCTGGCGGAAGATACAAAGGGGCGCGCTGCCGCTCAGGTGAGGTGGCACGGTGCCGCCCGTTCGAGGTGGCGTGGTGCCGCTCAGATGAGGTCGTGGGACGCGCCCACGAGTGCGTAGGTCTGCGTGGCGATCTCCAGTTCCTCGTCGGTCGGCACCACGGCGACCGCGACCCGTGCGCCCTCGGGGGAGACGAGTCTGGGCCCGTCCCCTCGAGCCGCGTTCAGGTCGGCGTCGACCGCCAGGCCGAGTTCCTCCAGGCCGGCCACCGCGGCCTCGCGCACCGGAGCGGCGTTCTCGCCCACTCCGGCGGTGAAGGCGATCGCGTCCACCCGGCCCAGTACCGCGTAGTAGGCGCCGATGTACTTCTTCAGGCGGTGGATGTAGATGTCGAAGGCGAGCCGCGCCTGCTCGTCACCCTCGTCGACACGGCGACGGATCTCCCGCATGTCGTTGTCGCCGCACAGACCGATCAGGCCGCTCTTCTTGTTCAGCAAAGTGTCGATCTCGTCCGTGGACATCCCGCCAACACGCGTCAAATGGAAGATGACCGCGGGATCCACGTCGCCCGACCGCGTACCCATGACCAGTCCCTCCAGCGGCGTGAGCCCCATGGAGGTGTCCACGCATCGGCCGCCCCGTACGGCGGAGGCGGACGCGCCGTTGCCGAGGTGCAGCACGATGACGTTCACGTCCTCGGGGGCCTTGCCCAGGAGCTCGGCCGTCGCCCGGGACACATACGCGTGCGAGGTGCCGTGGAAGCCGTAGCGCCGGATGCGGTACTCGTCGGCGGTCTTCACGTCGATCGCGTAGCGCGCCGCCGACTCCGGCATCGTCGTGTGGAAGGCGGTGTCGAAGACGGCGACCTGCGGCAGGTCGGGGCGCAGCGCCCGGGCCGTACGGATACCGATCAGATTCGCCGGGTTGTGCAGCGGGGCGACCGGGATCAGCCGCTCGATCTCGGCGAGCACGGCCTCGTCGACGATCGTGGGCTCGGTGAACTGCTTCCCGCCGTGCACCACCCGGTGGCCGATCGCGGCCAGTTCGGGGGAGTCCAGGCCGAGGCCGTCCTTGGCCAGCTCCTCGGCGACGGCCTTGAGCGCGGCGGCGTGGTCGGCGATGGGGCCGATCGTCTCGCGGGTCTCGCCCGTGGTGAGCGCCGTGTGCTTCAGCCGGGAGGTGCCCTCGCCGATGCGCTCGACGAGGCCCATGGCGAGACGGCTGCTGTCGCGCATGTCGAGCAGCTGGTACTTCACCGACGAGGAGCCGGAGTTGAGGACGAGGACGCGGGTGGCGGTCACTGCGGGGGTGCCTTCTGGGTGGAGGACGGTGGTGGTCATGCCCTGCTCGGAGTCTGGGCCTGGATCGCCGTGATCGCGACCGTGTTGACAATGTCCTGTACCAGCGCGCCGCGGGACAGGTCGTTGACGGGCTTGCGCAGACCCTGCAGGACCGGGCCTACGGCGATCGCGCCGGCCGAGCGCTGTACGGCCTTGTAGGTGTTGTTGCCGGTGTTGAGGTCGGGGAAGATCAGCACGGAGGCCTGCCCGGCGACCTCGGATTCCGGCAGCTTGGTCGCCGCGACGGTCGGCTCGACCGCGGCGTCGTACTGGATCGGCCCCTCGATCTTCAGGTCGTCGCGACGCAGTCGCACCAGGTCGGTGGCCTCGCGCACCTTGTCGACGTCGGCACCCGACCCCGACGTACCCGTCGAGTACGACAGCATCGCGATCCGGGGCTCCACGCCGAACTGCTCGGCGGTGGCGGCCGACTGGATGGCGATGTCGCAGAGCTGCTCGGCGTTCGGGTCGGGGTTCACGGCGCAGTCGCCGTAGACGAGGACCTTGTCGGCGAGGCACATGAAGAAGACGGACGAGACGATCTTGGTGTCCGGCTTGGTCTTGATGATCTCGAAGGCGGGCCGGATGGTCGCGGCGGTGGAGTGCACGGAGCCGGAGACCATTCCGTCGGCGAGCCCCTCCTGCACCATCAGCGTCCCGAAGTAGTTCACGTCGGCGACGACGTCGTACGCCAGCTCGACGGTGACGCCCTTGTGGGCGCGCAGGACGGCGTACTTCTCGGCGAAGCGCTCGCGCAGCTCGGAGGTGACCGGGTCGATCAGCTGGCAGCCGCCCAGGTCGATGCCGAGGTCGGCGGCCTTCTTGCGGATCTGGTCGACAGGACCGAGCAGCGTCAGCTCGCACACGCCACGGCGCAGCAGCACCTCGGCGGCGTGCAGGACGCGGGCCTCGGTGCCCTCGGGGAGCACGACGCGGCGCTTGTCGGAACGGGCCTGTTCGAGGAGCTTGTGCTCGAACATCATCGGGGTGAGGCGGTCGCTGCTCGGCGCGGAGACACGCCTGAGGAGGTCGCTGGTGTCGACGTACCGCTCGAAGAGGCCGAGGGCGGTCTCCGCCTTGCGGGGGGTGGCGGCGTTCAACTTCCCCTCCAGGGAGAAGAGTTCGGCCGCGGTGGGGAAGGAGTTCCCGGCCACCGAGATCACCGGGGTGCCGGGGGCGAGACGGGCCGCGAGGGTGAGGACCTCGTCGCTGGGCCGCTCGTTCAGGGTGAGGAGCACGCCGGCTATGGGCGGGGTACCGGCGCTGTGCGCGGCGAGCGAGCCGACGACCAGGTCGGCGCGGTCGCCCGGGGTGACCACGAGACATCCCGGGGTCAGGGCGTTCAGGAAGGTCGGCAGCATCGCGCCGCCGAAGACGAAGTCGAGCGCGTCCCGGGCGAGGCCCGCGTCGTCGCCGAGGAGCACCTTGCCACCGAGGGCATGGGTGATCTGCGCGACGGTGGGCGCGGAGAGGGCGGGCTCGTCGGGCAGGACGTAACAGGGGACGGGCAGACGGTGGTCGATCCGCTCGCTGATCTCGGCGCGGTCGGCCGGGGCCACCCGGTTCACGACCATGGCGAGGACGTCGCAGCCCAGACCGTCGTACGCGCGGTAGGCGTTGCGCGTCTCGGCGCGCACGGACTCGGCGGTCTGCCCGCGTCCGCCGACCACGGGGATCACGGAGGCGCCGAACTCGTTCGCGAGCCGCGCGTTCAGCGCCAGCTCGTCCGGGAACTGGGTGTCGGCGAAGTCGGTGCCCAGGACGAGGACGACGTCGTAGTCGCGGGCGACGAGGTGGAACCGGTCGACGAGGGTGGAGACCAGCTCGTCCGCGCCCTGCTCGGCCTGGAGCGTGGACGCCTCGTGGTAGTCCATTCCGTACACGCTCGCCGGGTCCTGGGACAGCCGGTAGCGGGCGCGCAGCAGCTCGAAGAGCCGGTCCGGGCCGTCGTGGACGAGTGGACGGAAGACGCCCACCCGGTCGACCTGCCGAGTCAGGAGCTCCATGACCCCCAGCTCGACGACCTGGCGGCCGTCGCCGCGGTCGATCCCGGTCACGTAGACGCTGCGGGTCACGCGTGCTCTCCATCCGTTGCGGCGCTGGGTGGTTTCGGGGCTCGGAAAAATGGCCCACTGGGGTGAGCGGAACCCTCTTGACAATACCTCTGAGGGTAGATAGGGCGCCCGCCAGGACAAACGGCCTGGTGGGGAGGAAGGAATCGTCGGTGCCCTTCGGCTCATGAAACAATCGGACCGGCTCACACGTACCAGCAGCGAGCAGGAGACACAGCACGATGCGTATCGGAGTTCTCACCGCAGGCGGCGACTGCCCGGGCCTGAACGCCGTGATCCGGTCGGTCGTGCACCGAGCGGTCACCAATTTCGGGGACGAGGTCATCGGTTTCGAGGACGGCTACGCGGGCTTGCTCGACGGCCGCTACCGCACCCTCGACCTCAACGCGGTCAGCGGCATCCTCGCCCGTGGCGGCACCATTCTCGGCTCCTCGCGACTGCAGCGCGACCGGCTCCGCGAGGCCTGCGAGAACGCGCAGGACATGGCCCGCGAGTTCGGCATCGACGTGCTGATCCCGATCGGCGGCGAGGGCACGCTGACGGCCGCCCGGATGCTGTCGGACGCGGGGCTGCCGGTGGTCGGTGTCCCGAAGACGATCGACAACGACATCTCGTCGACGGACCGCACCTTCGGATTCGACACCGCGGTAGGTGTGGCCACGGAGGCCATGGACCGCCTCAAGACCACCGCCGAGTCCCACCAGCGCGTGATGGTCGTCGAGGTCATGGGCCGGCACGCGGGCTGGATCGCCCTGGAGTCCGGCATGGCGGCCGGCGCCCACGGCATCTGCCTGCCCGAGCGCCCCTTCGACCCGAACGACGTGATGGCGATGGTCGAGGAGCGCTTCGCCCGCGGCAAGAAGTTCGCGGTCATCTGCGTCGCCGAGGGCGCCCACCCCGTCGAGGGCACCATGGACTACGGCCACGGCGCCATCGACCAGTTCGGCCACGAGCGCTTCCAGGGCATCGGTACGGCGCTGGCGTACGAGCTGGAGCGGCGCCTCGGCAAGGAGGCCAAGCCGGTCATCCTCGGCCATGTGCAGCGGGGCGGCACCCCGACCGCGTACGACCGGGTGCTCGCCACGCGGTTCGGCTGGCACGCGGTGGAGGCGGCGCACCGGGGCGACTTCGGGCGGATGACGGCGCTGCGCGGCACGGATGTGCTGATGGTGCCGCTGGCGGAGGCGGTCACGGAGCTGAAGACGGTGCCGAAGGACCGGATGGACGAGGCGGAGTCGGTGTTCTAGGCCCTGTCGTCAAATTCCCGTCTGCCCCGCGACGCCATGCACGCACTCTCACCGCACCAGGCACAGACCCAAGTACGTCCAGTACGAAGGCCTGTGCCCGGCACGCCGAGAGCACGCACCTGACGCCACAGGGCCCGCCACTCCGGGCGGACGACGGGAATTTGACGACAGCACCTAGGCCGTACGGCCGGGTCGTCGTACGGCCTGGGGTCGTACGGGTTCGGTTCGAGCGGACTCAGCACGTACTTCTCTGGAGCATCGCCCAGAAGTGGTCGACGATCCGGTCGAGGAAGTCGCGGCCGGAGTCGTCGGCGTCTGCGGCGGCCGCTCCGCCGCTCCAGCTGAGCGTGACGACCATCTGCCCCTGGTACTCGGTGTGCATCTCCTGGAGGACGTCCTCCAGGAGGCGCCGGTCCAGCGGGATCATCTTCCCGAGCGGACGGACGTACGCCTGCCAGCGCGTCGTCACCGCGCTGCGCAGCAGCTCGGCCAGCTTGCCGTCGCGTCCGGTGACGGTGATGAAGTCCCGCAGCGACAGTTCGAGGGTGTCGGCGAGGGCGACCGACTGCCGGTCGTTGCCGCGCCACTCGTCGGCCTCCTCCATCCGCTGGTAGGCGAGGAGTTCGAGGCCGACGGTACGGGCGATGTCCTCCTGGGCCAGCCCGCGTGACACCCGGTGCTCACGCAACGTCCTTGGTGCGCCGATGAGTTCACCCGGTGAGCACCACAACACGCCCGCCAGCGCGGTGAGTTCGGGACCGCTGGGGGTGGTCGTACCTCTCTCCCAGGCCGCGACGAGGTCGGGGGTGACGTACGGCAGCCCGTACGAGGCTCGCATTCCGTACGCGACGTGCTCGGGGCCCATGCCGAGGGCAGCCCGCAGTCTGCGGGCGGCCGGAGCGTTGAAGGGCGGAGTGGGCTGATGGGCTTGCGGTCGCTGCACGCGCACAAAATATGGGGCCGGGGCGGTGGTGACTACGGTCTGTTCGGCCACAATCACGGATCGTACGAACATACGGTGTTGCCCTCGCCGCCCCTTCCCGTCGCGGTCACCAGGCACCCCGGCGGGACCGGCCCGGCTCTCACCCCTTGACGGCGCCGCCCAACGCGAACCCCCCGCCCAGCCGCCTGGACACCAGCACGTACAGCAGGATCACGGGCGTCGAGTAGATGACCGAGAACGCGGCCAGCTGCCCGTAGACCACCGTCCCCCGATTTCCGAAGAAGTCGTTGATGCTCACGGACGCCGGCATCTGGTCCGGTGTCAGCAGGAGCATGAACGGGACGAAGAAGTTCCCCCACATCATCACGAACGAGAAGACCGTCACCACCGCGACCCCCGGCCCCATCAGTGGCAGCACGATCCGTACCAGGGACTGGAGCGACGACGCCCCGTCCGTCCACGCCGCCTCCTCCAGTTCCTTCGGCACGCCGTCCATGAAGTTCTTCATCAGCCAGATGGCAAAGGGGAGTTGGGACGCGGCGAAGAAGAAGATGGTGCCCTGCACGGTGTCGATGAGGTTCACCCGTACGAACAACGCGTACACCGGGACCATGATCGCCGTGATCGGCAGGCACGTCGCGAAGAGGATTGTCAGCAGGAAGGGGCGGTTCAGGCGCGAGCGGAACCGCGACAACGGATACGCGGCCAGCGCCGCGCACACCACCGTGAGCAGCGTCCCGCCCCCGCACAGGATCAGACTGTTGAGCAGCGGTGTGTAGGTGATGTCCGGTTTCAGGACCGCGTCGAAGTTGTCCAGCGTGAGGCCGTCCGGAACCTTCACCCTGAGGCCCGCGTGCGGGTCGAGGGCCGACAGGACCACCCAGGCGAGGGGGAGGGCGAAGGCGGCGGCCACCGCCAGCAGGCCCGCGTCGGCGGCCAGCCGGCGGCCGGTGCGGCGGGACCTCAGTGTCGTACGGACCGGCATGTCACACCTCCGTCCGCAGCAGCCGCATGTACACCAGCGAGAACAGCGAGCCGACCACCAGCAGGAGCAGCGCCACCGCGGTGCCGTATCCGATCATGCTCTTCTGGAAGGCCTGCTCGTACATGAAGAGCGGCAGCGTCTGGCTCCTGTTCCCCGGGCCGCCCCTCGTCATCACCCAGATCAGCCCGAACACCGACAGCGTCTGAAGGGTGTTGAGCATCAGGTTCGTGCCGATCGAGCGGCGGATCATCGGCAGCGTGATGTGCCACATACGGCGCCAGCCACCCGCCCCGTCCACCTCCGCCGCCTCGGTGATCTCCTTCGGTATCTCGTTCAGGGCCGCCGAGTACACCAGCATGGAGAAGGCCGTCCCCCGCCAGACGTTCGCGAACGACACCGCCAGGATCGGCAGCGTGAACAGCCAGTTCTGGGTGGGGAGGTGGAGCCGGTCCAGGATCGCGTTCAGCGTGCCTTCCCGTCGGAAGAACGCGTACAGCAGGAACCCCGCCACCACCTCCGGCAGCACCCACGCCGTGATCACGATCCCGCCCACGACCGTCCGCACCGGCTTCGACGCCCGCTGCATCAGCGAAGCCAGCGCCAGGCCCAGTGTGTTCTGGCCGACCAGTGACGACAGGACCGTGAACACCAGCGTCAGCCAGACCGCGTTCAGGAACGCGTCGTCCTTGAACGCCGCCCGGAAGTTCTCGAAGCCGACGAAGGACGAGTGCGCCTGGCCGGTGAGCTGGAGGTCGGTGAAGGCGATGTACGCGCAGTACGCGATCGGGCCCGCCAGGAAGAGGAGCAGGAGGGCGACGGCGGGGGTGAGGGGGAGGGCGCGGGTCAGGGTGCGGCGCAGCCTCACTTCCTGATCACCTGGTTGTCGGTGGCCGTCTTCAGTTCCTCGTCGTACGCGCTCGCCGCCTTGTCGACCGAGCTGTCACCCGTCGTCACGCCCTCCATGGCCTCCTGGACGGCCGTCGAGACCTTGGGATAGGCCGGGTACGCGGGGCGGTAGTGCGTGCTCGCGACCAGGTCCGTGAAGAACTTGATGCCGGGCTGCGCCTTCACGTATCCGGGGTCGGAGGCCACGTCCTTGCGCACCGCGATGCCGGAGTTGGCTATGTACCACTTCTGCGCGTTCGCCTTGGTCTGCATCGTCTCGATGAACTTGAAGGCGAGGTCCGGGTTGGACGCCTTGGCGGGGATCGACCAGGTCCAGCCGCCGGACATGCTCACCCTGCCGGGGGCCTGGCCGGATTGCGTCGGCATGTAGGCGAGGCCGAGTTTCTGCGACCACTCGGGCCACTCGTGCCCCGCGCCCTTCAGCCAGTCCTGCGGGAGCCAGCTGCCGTCCAGGTTGATGCCGAGCTTGCCCTTGGGCATCAGTTCACCGCGGACGTTCGTGGGGAAGTTCGGGTCCAGGGCGTCCGAGACGTCGGGGCCCAGCTTCTCCTTGTAGACCGTGTGCACGAAGGTGAGCGCGTCCTTGAAGGCCTGGCTGCCCGCGATCCACTTCTTCGACGCCGTGTCGTACAGGGGGTCCGACGCTCCGTCACCCGTCCCGTACAGCAGCATCTCGAAGCCCTGCATGGTGGCCGCCTCGCCCGCCGGCTTGCCCGTGTAGACGTTGAGCGGGGTGACGCCGGGGACCTTCGCCTTGATGGTGCGTGCGGCGGCCAGCACCTCGTCCCATGTCTTCGGCTGCCAGTCGGCGGGCAGGCCCGCCTTCTTGAAGATGCCCTTGTCGAACCAGAGGCCCCGGGTGTCCGTGCCGTCCGGGACGCCGTACGTCTTCCCGTCCTGTGCCTTCGCGGCCGACTTCGCCGTGTCGATGAACTGGTTCCAGTCCGGCCACTTGTCGAGGTAGGGGTCGAGGGGCTTCAAGTACCCGCTCGTGATGTCCGAGTTGATGAGGAAGGTGTCCTCGTAGACCAGGTCGGGAGCCGTCTTGGGAGATCTCAGCATCTGCTGGAGCTTGGTGTAGTACTCGGAGTCCGGGGCCTTGATCGGGACGAGTTCGACCTTCTTGCCGGGGTTGGCCTTCTCGAACTCCTTCTTCATCTCCCCCAAGTAGGTGTCCATGACGCGGATCGAGTTGTCCGTGGACTGCTTGAAGGAGACCTTCACGGTGTCCGGATCGCTTCCGGAGCCCGATCCGCAGGCGCTGAGCGCGGTCGCGGTGAGCAGAGTGGCGAGGAGTAGCGGGGCGGCGGTGGGGCGCACGGGCACGACCTCCTACTGGCCGACGTCATTGGTGGCCGAGTTGTCTGCCCGGTGAACGTAAGAGCGTGGACTAGTCCACGTCAATGACCTTGCAGCGGCTCGTGACCTTGCGGCGTTCACCGAGATGGGCCCGTGATGTCCCAGTGGGACATGAGTCTCACCGGGTCTCATGTCCCACTGGGACATCTGTGGGGTACGGTCGGGAGCATGAAGGTCAACGAGGACACCTTTCCCGGCCCCGTCCCGGCTCAGGACGGAGCCGAGGACCGTCGGCAGCGCAAGGCCCGGCAGACCCGCAACGCACTGGCCGCCGCCGCGCTCGACCTGATCCTGGAGCGCGGCCTCGCGGACGTCACCGTCGGGGCCGTCGCCGACCGCGCCGACGTCACCCGCCGCACCTTCAGCCGCCACTTCGTGGGCAAGGAGGACGCCGCCCTCGACTTCGTCCGCGGCGACGGGGACCGCATCAACGCCCTCCTGCGGGCCCGGCCCGCCGACGAACCCCCGCTCCTCGCCTACCGCAGGGCCGTCGCCGACTGGCTCGCCGACCGGGAGAACCCGGCCTCGCACATACGGCCGCGCATGCGCGCGCTGCTCGCCCTCGTCGACACCGAACCCGCGTTGTTCGCCGCGTACGAGCGCATCCGGGTCGACGCCCAGGAGGAGTCGGTCCGCATCATCGCCGACCGGCTCGCCGTCGACGACGTCCGCGATCTGCGCCCGGCCGTCGTCGTCGACGCCGCCGCGGGCGTCCTCACCGCCGCGCTGCGCGCCTGGGCACGCGGCAGACAGGCGGACCACCCCGACGTGGACCCCGGCGGCCGTTCCGGCGTGGACCCCGGCGGCCGTTTCGGCGTGGACCCCGGCGGCCGTTTCGGCGTGGACCCCGGCGGCCGTTCCGGCGTGGACCCCGGCGACCGTTCCGACGACCACCACGACCCGGACGCCGTCGACCTCGCCGCTCTCGTGGAGCAGGCCTACGACGCCCTGATGGGAGAGGCCGCCCTCGCGGCCTCCCACCGCGCCACCCCCGAATCAGGAAAGTGATCAGCGACATGGCCCTCACCACCCCCAGCGCCCTCGTCCCCGACTGCTCCACCGAGTTCTCCGGCAAGGCCGCCCTCGTCACCGGCGCCGCCTCCGGCATCGGCCTCGCCACCGCCCGCCGCCTCGGGGCCGGCGGCGCGGGCGTCGTCATCGCCGACCACAACGCCGAGGGCGCCGAGAAGGCCGCCGCCGAACTCCGGGCCGAGGGCATCCACGCCGCCGCCGTCGCGGTCGACGTCACCCGGCCCGAGTCCGTCGAGGCGGCCGTCGCCTTCGCCGTCGACACCTTCGGAGGCCTGCACCTCGCCGTGAACAACGCGGGCGTCGGCGGACCGGTCGTGCCCACCGGCGCGTACGACATCGACGCCTACAACCGTGTGGTGCGCACGAACCTCGACGGTGTCTTCCACTCCCTGCGCTACGAGCTCCCGGCCATCGAGGCGGCGGGCACGGGCGGCGCGATCGTCAACGTCTCCTCGATCCTCGGCTCGGTCGCCTCGGCAGGCTCGTCCGCGTACGTCGCCGCCAAGCACGGCGTGGTGGGACTGACGAAGACCGCCGCCGCCGAGTACGCCCCGAAGGGCATCCGCGTCAACGCGGTCGGCCCCGGCTTCATCGACACCCCACTGCTGAAGGAGATGGAGCAGGCCCAGTACGACGGCCTGGTCGCGCTGCACCCGGCCGGCCGCCTCGGCCGCCCCGAGGAGGTCGCCGAGCTGATCACCTTCCTGCTCTCCGAGCGTGCCTCCTTCGTCCACGGCAGCTACCACCTGGTCGACGGCGCCTACACGGCCGTCTGAGCCACCAGCGGACCCCTTCGAAGGAGTTGGAAGAATGAAGGCACTCCAGTACCGCACCATCGGCGCCGCCCCCGAGGTCGTCACCGTCCCCGATCCCGAACCCGGCCCCGGACAGGTCCTGTTGAAGGTCTCCGCGGCGGGCGTCTGCCACTCGGACATCGCCGTGATGAGCTGGCCCGCCGAGAATTTCCCCTACGCGCTGCCGCTGACCCTGGGGCACGAGGGCGCGGGCACGGTCGCCGCGCTCGGCGACGGGGTGAGCGGGCTGAAGGAAGGCGATCCGGTCGCCGTGTACGGGCCGTGGGGCTGCGGCCTCTGCGCCAAGTGCGCCGAGGGCAAGGAGAACTACTGTCTGCGCGCCGACGAGCTCGGCATCCGCCCGCCGGGGCTCGGCGCGCCCGGTGCGATGGCCGAGTACCTGATCGTCGACGACGCCCGTCACCTCGTACCGCTCGACGGTCTCGACCCGGTCGCCGCCGTGCCCCTCACGGACGCCGGGCTGACCCCGTACCACGCGATCAAGCGTGCACTGCCCAAGCTGCTGCCCGGTTCCACCGCCGTCGTCATCGGTACGGGCGGACTCGGTCATGTCGCCATCCAGTTGCTGCGGGCGATGACCGCGGCGCGGGTGGTCGCCCTCGACGTCAGCGAGGACAAGCTCACGCTCGCCCGGAGCGTCGGGGCGCACGAGACCGTCCTGTCCGACGCCGGGGCCGCGGCGAAGGTACGGGAACTCACCGGCGGCATCGGTGCCCAGGCCGTGTTCGACTTCGTCGGCGCGGAGCCGACCGTGCGGACCGCGGGGGCGCTCGCCGCGGTGGAGGGCGAGATCAGCATCGTCGGGATCGGCGGGGGTGCCCTGCCCGTCGGCTTCGGCGCGCTGCCCTTCGAGGTGTCGGTCCACGCCCCCTACTGGGGCTCCCGCGGCGAGCTGATCGAGGTCCTCGACCTCGCCCGCACCGGCGCCGTCTCCGTGCACACCGAGACGTACTCCCTCGACGAGGCACCCCTCGCGTACGAGCGGCTGCACGCCGGGAAGGTGAAGGGCCGCGCCGTGATCCTGCCGAACGGCTGACGCCCCGCGCGATCAGCCCTTGACCCACCGGTACTGCAACTCCGGCCGCCCCACCTGCCCGTACTGCGGAGCGCGCGCCGCCCGTCCCGCGTCCACCAGGTGCTCCAGGTAGCGCCGGGCCGTGATCCGGGAGATGCCGACCGACTCCGCGACCCCGGCCGCCGTCAGGCCCTCGGCGCTGTCCCGCAGCGCCCGGGTGACCCGCTCCAGGGTCGGCGCGCTGAGGCCCTTGGGGAGGGCGGCCGGGCTCGGGGCGCGCAGGGTGGCCAGGGCGCGGTCAACCTCGTCCTGGCCGCTCGCCTCGCCCACCGCCGCGTGGAACTCGGCGTACCGGACGAGGCGGTCGCGCAGGGTGGCGAACGTGAAGGGCTTCAGGACGTACTGGACGACCCCGAGCGAGACCCCTTCCCGTACGACCGCGAGGTCCCGCGCGGACGTCACCGCGATCACGTCCGCGTGATAGCCGGCGGCGCGCAGGGAGCGGGCGAGCTGCAGTCCGTGCACGTCCGGCAGGTGCAGGTCGAGCAGCAGCAGGTCCACCGGCGTACGGTCCAGCGCGCGCCGCGCCTCCGCTCCGGTGTGCGCCTTGCCGACCGCCGTGAAGCCGGGCACCCGGCCCACGTACATGACGTGCGCGTCGGCGGCGACCGGGTCGTCCTCGACGACGAGTACGCGGATGGGGTCGGCGGTCATACGTCGCCTCCAGGCAGGGCGTGCTGGGCGGACTCGGGCTCGGCGGCGGCCCCTTCGGTGGTGGCCCCTTCGGCGGTGGCCGGGGCCGGTTCTCCGGCGGCCCCCGGCACGGGTTCGGCGGGGGCGCCCGGGGTAACCGTAGGCAACGGCAGCCGCGCCTCGAACTCCGCCCCGCCCCCGCGCGCCTCCGCCACCGTCAGCGTGCCGTCGTGACGGCTCACGGCCTGACGTACGAGGGCCAGCCCGAGGCCCCGGCCGCCGGGCCCCGCCGGTTTGGTGGACCAGCCGCGCTGGAAGACGGCCTCCGCGTGGGCGGGGTCGACTCCCGCGCCCGTGTCGGCGACCCGCAGGACCAGGCCGGAGTCGTCCGTGAAGGCCGTGACGGTCACCCGTGCCCCCACCGTCCCCTGCGCCGCGTCCATCGCGTTGTCGATCAGATTGCCCAGCACGGTCACCAGGTCACGGGCCGGCAGGCCGGTCTGGAGCAGCCCGTCGTCGATACCGCTCTCCTCCGACACCACCAGTTCCACGCCCCGCTCGTTCGCCTGGGCCGCCTTGCCCAGCAGCAGGGCGGCGAGGACCGGCTCGCTGACCGCCGAGATCACCTCGTCGGTGAGCGTCTGGGCGAGTTCGAGCTCGGCGGTGGCGAACTCGACGGCCTCCTCGGCGCGCCCGAGCTCGATCAGCGAGACGACCGTGTGCAGCCGGTTCGCGGCCTCGTGCGCCTGTGAGCGCAGCGCCTGGGTGAAGCCGCGCTCGGAGTCCAACTCGCCCATCAGGGACTGGAGTTCGGTCACATCACGCAGAGTGACCACCGTGCCGCGCCGCTCGCCGCCGGACACCGGTGAGGTGTTCACGACCAGCACGCGCGACGCCGTCAGATGCACCTCGTCCACCCGTGGCTCCGCCGACAGCAGGGCGCCGGTGAGCGGTGCGGGCAGCCCGAGGTCGGCCACGGAGTGTCCGACGACCTCGCCCGTCACCCCCAGCAGCTCCCGCCCGCCGTCGTTCATCAGCGCCACCCTGTACTGCCCGTCCAGCATCAGCAGCCCCTCGCGCACGGCGTGCAGCGCGGCCTGGTGGTAGTCGTGCATTCGGCTCAGCTCGGCCGCGTTCAGGCCGTGCGTGGAGCGGCGCAGCCGGGCGTTGATGACGTACGTGCCGATGCCGCCGAGCACGAGTGCGCTGCCTGCGACGCCGACGAGGGCGGTCACCTGCTCCTGCACGCGCTGCGTGATCGCCTCGACCTTGATGCCCGCGCTGACCAGGCCGACGATGCGGCCGTTGTCCAGGATCGGGGTGACGGCGCGGACGGACGCCCCGAGGCTGCCCGTGTATGTCTCGGTGAAGGACTTGCCGTGCAGGGCGGGTCCGATGTGCCCGAGGAAGTGCTTGCCTATCAGCGTCTCGTCGGGATGGGTCCAGCGGATGCCCTGCGGGTTCATGATCGTCACGAAGTCCACGCCGGTGTCCCGCTGCACCTGGAGCGCGTACGGCTGGAGATCCTTGGTGGGGTTCGTGGTGCGGATGGCATCGCGGACGGAGGGCGCGTCGGCGATCGAACGGGCCACGGCCATGGCCTGGCGGCCCGCCGCGTCCTGGGCCTGGCTGCGGTCGCTGACGTAGCTGAACAGCGCGTAACCGGCGACGAGCACCGCGATGAGCACGGCCTGCATGGCGAAGAGCTGGCCGGCCAGGCTGCGGGGTCGCGGGACGTGGGGAAGGCGCATGGAATCAGTGTGCCTTGCCCTTGCCTGTCACTCGGAGTCCTGTATTCCGTACGTCCGTCGTCCGCCGCCGTCGATGGTTCGAAGTTCATATAAGTGTGAACTAATTGGCCTCTCCCCCCTTCAGGCAGGGGGGAATCTCCGACTCTGCACCGCTAAGCGGTGCTCCTTCGGAGCATTCCTGTTTCAGCGCCGACAGCCCGCCCGGAGGTTCTCCGCTGAGGTCTTACACCGGCTCCACAGGCCGACACCGCCAGCCCGGCGGCCAAAATGTTCTTCGCCGCGTTCTCGTCGCGGTCGTGGACAGTCCCGCACGCGGCACAGGTCCATTCCCGGATGTTCAACGGCAGCTTCGCGACCAGATGGCCACAGGTCGAGCAGGTCCTGCTCGACGGGTACCAGCGGTCCACCGCGATCAGGTCGCGGCCGTACCACTGGGTCTTGTACTCGAGCATGGAGCGCAATTCGGTCCAGGATGCGTCGGAAATCGCACGGGCCAGTGTGCGGTTTTTCAGCATGTTCCGGACGGTGAGGTCCTCGATCACGATCGTTTGGTTCTCACGAACGAGACGCGTGGACAGTTTGTGCAGGAAGTCCCGGCGCCGGTCGGCGATCCGGGCATGGATGCCGGCGACCCGGGCACGCGCCTTGCTGCGGTTGCTGGAACCCTCCGCCTTGCGGGACAGCTCTCGCTGGGCGCGGGAAAGCCTGGCCCGGTCCCTCTTCTCGAACTTCGGGTTGGTGACCTTTTCTCCGGTCGAAAGGGCCACCAGCGAGGTGACGCCGACATCGACGCCCACTGCCGCACTGACGGCCGGGAGTGCCTTCACTGAGGCGTCTTCGCAGAGCCTGGAGACGAACCAGCGCCCCGCACCGTCCTGCGACACCGTCACTGTCGAGGGCACCTGCCCCTCGGGCAGCGGCCTGGACCAGGCGATGTCCAGTGGCTCCTGCATCTTCGCCAAGGTCAGCCGGCCATCGCGGTAGGTGAAAGCCGAGCGGGTGTACTCCGCGGACTTGCGCGACTTCTTGAGGGACTTGAAGCGCGGGTAGGCGGAGCGCCTCTCGAAGAAGTTGGTGAAGGCGCCCTGCAAGTGCCGCAGCGTCTGCTGCAGCGGAACCGACGAGACTTCGGTCAGGAAGGCGTACTCCTCGGTCTTCTTCCAATCGGTCAGCAGCGCGGAAGTCTGGACGTAGTTGATCCGGCGGTGCTCGGTGAACCAGGCTGTGGTGCGGGCCTGCAGGGCCAGGTTGTAGACCTTGCGCACACAACCGAACGTGCGCGTCAGTTGAGCCGCCTGCGCGTCGTTCGGATAGAAGCGGTACTTGAACGCCCGCTTCACATGATCCCCCATGCTCAGAAACTGGCACGCCAGTGTGTGAGGCGTGCCGGATCGCTGTTTCGATGTACTAAATGAACGGAAGGGTGACCGCCCTCACAGGGCGGGAGATAGTCACCGCATCGCCCGGAGTGAGCCGCACCCCGGGATCCCCCCGAGTGAGCCGCACCCTGGGATCCCCCAGGAGCATGCCGCACACCGGGTTCCGCCGGACGTGAGCCGCACGCCGGATGATGCCGATGACGTCGTCAAGGAGGGCAGCCGTGGCCAGCACCCAAACGGCACCTGCCGCACCCGCCGCCAAGCGGGACCGCACCCACTATCTGTACATCGCGGTGATCATCGCGGTTGTGCTCGGCATCGCCGTCGGGTTCGCCGCACCGGACTTCGCCAAGGAGCTCAAGCCGATCGGCACGGGCTTCGTGAGCCTGATCAAGATGATGATCTCCCCGATCATCTTCTGCACGATCGTGCTCGGCGTCGGCTCGGTACGCAAGGCCGCCAAGGTCGGCAAGGTCGGCGGTCTAGCGCTCGGCTACTTCATCTGTATGTCCTTCGTGGCGCTGGCCATCGGCCTGGTCGTCGGCAACATCATCCACCCGGGCAGCGGGATGCACCTGACCGAGGCCGTGAAGGGCGTCGGGCACACGCAGGCCCAGGCCGCCGCCGAGGGCCCCGTCGACTTCATCCTCGGGATCATCCCGACCACGTTCGTCTCGGCCTTCACCGAGGGCCAGGTGCTCCAGACCCTGCTGATCGCCCTCCTCGTGGGCTTCGCACTGCAGGCCATGGGCCGTGCGGGACAGCCGGTGCTCAAGGGTGTCGAGCACATCCAGAAGCTGGTCTTCCGCATCCTCGGCATGATCATGTGGGCCGCGCCCGTCGGTGCCTTCGGCGCCATGGCCGCCGTGATCGGCGAGACCGGCATGGACGCGCTGAAGGCGCTGGGCACGATCATGCTCGGCTTCTACATCACCTGTGCGCTCTTCATCGTCATCGTGCTCGGCACGCTGACGAAGCTCGTCGCCAAGGTCAGCCTCTTCCAGCTGCTGAAGTACCTCGGCCGGGAGTTCCTGCTGATCGTCTCCACCTCGTCGTCCGAGTCCGCGCTGCCGCGGCTCATCGCCAAGATGGAGCACCTGGGTGTCAGCCGCCCGGTCGTCGGCATCACCGTGCCGACCGGCTACTCCTTCAACCTCGACGGCACGATGATCTACCTGACCATGGCCTCGCTGTTCATCGCCGACGCGATGGACCAGCCGATGAGCATCGGTCAGCAGATCGGCCTGCTGCTCTTCATGATGGTCGCCTCGAAGGGCGCGGCGGGTGTCTCCGGCTCCGGTATCGCCGTCCTGGCCAGTGGTCTGCAGTCGCACAAGCCCGCGCTGGTGGACGGTGTCGGTCTGATCATCGGTATCGACCGCTTCATGAGCGAGGCGCGTGCGGTCACCAACTTCGCGGGCAACGCGGTCGCCACGCTGCTGATCGGTACGTGGACCGGTGAGGTCGACAAGGAGCGGGTGAACCGGGTTCTCGCCGGCGAGCTGCCGTTCGACGAGAAGACTCTGCTGGACAACGACGAGGATGACGTCTCGGACGTCGCCGCGGAGGTCCCCGAGCAGGGCGGGGAGAAGGAGCTGGCGAAGGCGTAAGCGCTTCGCTGGAAGAGGGGCTGCGGGTCGTTCGGAGGCCGCGTGTGGATCGTGGCTTGTCGCGCAGTTCCTCGCGCCCCTGACGGGCGCGGTCCCGTACGGGGCTCATGAGTCCCCCCAAGCCGCCGGGCGGCCAGGTTCTCCCCCCGTAGACCTGGCCGCCCGGTGTTTTACCGGAGAAGTGCGAAGAAGAACCCCAACAGCTCAATCGCTCAGTTTGGTCACCAGTTCGGTGGCTCTGGAGGCGGGTACGCCCGCCGCGGTCAGCATGGTGATCGCGGCGGAGCGGCCCGCCTCTTCCGGTGCCAGCAGGCCGTCGTTCACCGCCTCCATGAGGGCGAACAGCATCTGCTCGTGCACGTACGCCAGTGCGGGCGCCGGCAGCGCGGACTCGAACACGCCCTGGTCGAGGCCGCGCCGCAACAGCTCCGCGCAGGCCTCGCGCACCGGCGTCAGCCGCTCGCGGATGCCCTGGACCGTGACGCTGCGCTGGGCGAGGGCGACCAGCAGCCGGTAGCGGTCGGCGATCTCCCAGACGGCGAGCGTCGAGCGGACCAGCGATTCCGCCGGGTCCTGGCCGCTTCCCCGGCCCGCCGCGTGCGCCGCGGCCACCGCCTCCACCGCGCCGTCGGTCAACGTGCTGATCAGCACCTCGCGGCTCGAGAAGTGCCCGTACACCGTGCGCCGTACGACGCCGGCGGCCCGTGCGATCTGGTCCATGGACGCGTCAGGGTCGCGCAGCAGCTCGGCGAGCGCGACGTCGAGGATGCGGCGGCGGTTCGCATCCGCGCGGCTGGCACTACCCGTGGTCATGGCTGCCATTCTGCACGCCCCCGGAGCCGCGCGAGGTGATCACTCGTGCCCTCCACAAGGGCTCCACCTCCTTCATTTGCACATCAGTGTGCATGGAAGTACATTGCACATGGTTGAGCAATTGCACGTCGGTGTGCAAGAAGTGCGAGAGAAAGGGCGACCGTGGTCATGCGTCTCGTCATGAACGAACCGGTCGAGGGGACGGGCCGGCCCTACGCCCGGCGCTGGTGGGCGCTGCTGGTGCTCTGTCTGAGCCTGCTGATCATCGTGATGGCGAACACCGCCCTCACGGTCGCGGCCCCCGACATGACCCAGGACCTGGGCCTGTCCAGCGCGGACCTGCAGTGGGTCATCGACGGCTACACCGTCCCGTACGCCGCGCTGATGCTGCTGCTCGGCGCGATCGGCGACAAGTACAGCCGGCGCGGCGCCCTCATCCTGGGGCTCGTCGTCTTCGGTGGGGGCGCGGTCGCGGGCTCGCTCGTCGACAGCTCCACCGGGGTCGTCGCGGCCCGTGCCGTGATGGGCGTCGGCGCCGCCCTGATCATGCCCGCGACGCTCTCCCTGCTTGCCGCGACCTTCCCGCGCGAGGAGCGGGCGAAGGCGATCACCCTGTGGACCGCCACCGCCGGACTCGCCATCGCGGCCGGGCCACTGGTCGCCGGTGCGCTGCTGGAGCACCACGGCTGGTCGTCCACGTTCCTGATCAACGTGCCCATCGCCGCGCTCGCGATCGTCGGCGCCCTCGTCCTCGTGCCGCCGTCCAAGGCCGCGCACCACCACCGCATCGACCACGTCGGCGGCCTGCTGTCCGTGGTCTGGATCGGATCGCTTGTCTACATGATCATCGAGGGGCCGCACTTCGGGTGGGGCGTCAAAGCGGTGACCGCCGCGGTCGTCGCGGGTGCCGGCCTTGTGGCCTTCGTGGTGTGGGAGCTGCGCCACCCGCGCCCGGTCGTCGACGTACGCCGCTTCGCCCACCGCCGGTTCGCCGGCTCCAACCTCGCCGTCGCCCTCTTCTTCCTGGCCGTCTTCGGCGCCTTCTACTACCTCACCCAGCATCTCCAGTTCGTCCTCGGCTACGACGCGCTGGACACCGGGGTGCGGATGCTGCCGCTCGCCGGGGCCGTGTTCGTCGGCTCGGCGCTCACCGGGTACCTCACCCCGCGCATCGGCATGAAGATCACGGTCACCGCGGGCATGGTCGGCGGCACCGCGGCGCTCGCGCTGCTCACCCGGGTCGACTCGGCATCCTCGTACGGCGATTTCGTGCTGCCCCTCACCATCCTGGGCCTCGCGATCGGGCTCGCGCTCTCGCCCTGCACGGACGCCATCATGGGCGCGTTCCTCGAGGCCGAACTCGGCGTCGGCGGCGCCGTCAACGACACCTCGCTGGAGCTCGGCGGCTCACTCGGCATCGCGATCCTCGGTTCCGTGCTGGCGAGTTCGTACTCCTCGCACCTCTCGGACGCCACCGCGGGCAGCAAGCTCCCGGCGGGCGCCCTGTCCACGGCACAGGACTCGGTCGGCGCGGGCTACGCGGTCGCCCAGGGCATCGGTGACAAGGCCCGGCAGCTCGGCGACCAGGCCGCGCGGGCGGGGCACGCGGGGAACGCCGAGAAGGCCGCGCAGCTGAAGGCGCAGGCCGACCAGCTCGCCCACGGGGCGCAGCAAATGGCGGACGCCGTCGGCTCGTCCTTCTCGGACGCGGTGGCGCACACCAGCCTGATCGGCGCGGTGATCCTGGGAGTGGGGACCGTGCTGGTCGCCGTCCTGCTGCCCCGAAGGGGCGGTGCGCACCCGGGGGAGGCCCCGGAGCAGGTGGCACAGGAACAACGGGAGCTCACCGGCGCGGCGACGCGCTGAGCGCATCCTCGCCCGCCTCGGAACCGTGACCCTCGGGCCTCCGTCTCGTAGAACATGCACTACCGTGCCGTGCCGGACTGACCGGCACGGCGCGGCATGTTCTGCGGAGGACACGGAGTATGAAGATCGACTGGGACCGGCGGACGTGTGCGCGCAAAGGCCATGTGACGTACGCGCCCGACGAGCCGGAACTGCGCCGGCGGCTGCGTGCCGAGACGAGCCTCGGCGAGGCCTGGCGCTGTCTGCGCTGCGGCGACTTCGTGCTGGACGAACCACATGGCTCGGGCCCCGCGCAGGACGCACCCCTGGTGCCGCGCGGCAAGGTGCTGCGCGATCTGTTCATCCTGCGCTTCCTGGCGATCGAACGGGCCGTGCGCGGGGTGTTCATCGTGCTTGTGTCCGTAGCGGTATGGAAATTTAGCAATAGCCAGGACGCGGTCCGCCGTCTTTTCAACGAGTACCTGAATGCCTTCCGGCCTGTCTTCAGGCATTTCCACTACGACCTGGACCACTCGCCTGTGGTCGGCTCCGTCCAGAAGGCATTCGGCTACAAGCACTCCACGCTCGTTCTCGTCGCCGTACTGCTCCTCGCGTACGCGCTGATCGAACTCGTCGAGGCGGGCGGCCTCTGGTACGCCAAGCGCTGGGCGGAGTATCTGACGGTGGTCGCCACCGCCGCCTTCCTGCCCCTGGAGATCTACGAACTCACCGAGCACGTCAGCTACTTGAAGATCGCCACCCTGGTCCTCAACATCCTCGCCGTCCTCTACATCGCCCTCGCCAAACGCCTCTTCGGGCTGCGCGGCGGACGCAAGGCGTTCGAAGAGGAGCGGCACAGTGCGTCGCTCCTGGAGGTCGAGGAATCGGCGGGCGTGGCCGCGCACGCCTGACCACGGGTGCTACGCGTCCGCCGTCCAGTGGCCCAGCCGTGCCAGCTCCTCCGCGCTCAGCACCAGGTCCGCCGCGGCCGCCGGGTCGCGGATCGTCTCCGGGCGGCCGGAGCCCGGGATCGGGAGCACGGTGGGGGAGAGCGACAGCAGCCGGGCCAGGCAGATCCGTTGGGGGCTGACACCGCGCTCGCGGGCCACTTCGTGGAAGGCGGCGAAGCCCTCGGGTGCCGGTTTCGAGGAGCCGTCCAGGGAGCTGCGGGAGATGCCGCCCAGGGGGCTCCACGGCATGAAGGCGAGGCCCAGCTCGGCGCAGAGGCGGAGCTCGGGGTCGCTGTCGCGTACCGCGGGGGAGTACTGGTTCTGGACGGAGACCAGCCGGTCGCCGAGGACCGCGCGGGCCCGGTGGACCTGGTCGGTGTCCGTGTTGGAGAGGCCGACCAGCCGGACCTTGCCCTCGTCGAGGAGTTCGCGCAGGGCGCCGACCGAGTCCTCGAAGGGGACGGCGGGGTCGGGCCTGTGGAACTGGTTGAGGCCGATCGCCGCCACGCCGAGCCGCTTCAGGGAGGCCTCGGCCGCCGCCTTGAGGTGGCGCGGGGAGCCGTTCACCGTCCAGCCGCCGTCGGCCGGTCGCCCGCGCCCCCTTTCGTGGCCACCAGGACGTCCGCCGTGTCGCCGCCGTACGAAGCCAGGGCGCGGGCCACGAGCCGCTCGTTGTGGCCGGGCTCGTCCCCGGGCAAGTTCGGTGGCCTTCGACTCGCTGGACCGGCAGATCCTGGAACTGCTGCAGAGCGACGGCCGGATCAAGCTCAGCGAGCTGGGCCGGCGCGTCCGGCTGAGCCCGGCGGCCGTCGCCGAACGCGTGCGACGGCTGGAGTCCACGGGAGCCGTCTCCGGCTACGGCGCCCATGTCTCACCGCCCCTCCTCGGCTACGGCATCCAGGCCTTCGTCCGCGTCAACCCGCACGGCGGCTACACCCTGCGCCACCCCAGGACCCTGGAGCTGATCTCCCGCCCGGAGATCATCGAGGTCCACCACGTCGTCGGCGAGGACTGCTGGATCCTCAAGGTCGCCGTCGCGGACACGATCCACTTGGAGGACGTCCTGGAACAGACCTCCGCGCTGGGGCGCACGACGACCTCGATCGTGCTGTCCTCACCGGTGGAGCGAAAGCCATTGCCGCCCTTGCCTTGACGTCGGCGTCAAGGAATACCGTCGGGGCATGCGAATCGGCGAGCTGGCGGCGCGGGCCGGGACCACCACGCGGACTCTTCGGTACTACGAGTCGCGGGGGCTGCTGCCCGCGCGGCGGGGCGAGAACGGGTACCGGACGTACGACGAGCACGACCTGCGGCTGCTGCGGCAGATCAGGACGCTGCAGGACTTCGGGTTCGACCTGGAGGAGACCCGGCCCTTCGTGGAGTGTCTGCGGGCGGGACACCCGCAGGGCGACTCCTGTCCGGCCTCGCTCGCGGTCTACCGGCGCAAGCTGGGTGAGCTGGACGCGCTGATCGACGAGTTGCGGGTCGTACGGGCCGAGGTCGGCGCGCAGCTGGCGCGGGCCGAGCGGGCGCGTGACGAGCTGGCGGCCGAGGCGGAGGTTCCGGGCGGCCCGGAACCCGTATGCGAACTGGAAGGGCGGACACGGTGATCAAGGTGGCAGGCGTGGCTTCGGTGACGGACGCGGACTTCGAGACGGAGGTGATCGGCGCCGAGCTCCCGGTGCTGGTGGAGTTCACGGCCGACTGGTGCCCGCCGTGCCGGCAGATGGGGCCGGTGCTGAGCGCGCTGGCGGCGGAGGAGGGCGAGCGGCTCAAGGTGGTCCAGCTGGACGTGGACACCAACCCGCTGACGACGAACGCCTACCGGGTGCTGTCGATGCCCACGTTCATGGTGTTCCGCGGTGGTGAGCCGGTGAAGTCGATGGTGGGCGCCCGTCCGAAGCGCCGGCTGCTGGAGGAGCTGTCCGACGTGCTCTGACTGTCCGGCGGGCTCGGACCTCGCCGATATACAGCGCAACGACAAGAAATCCCCCGGGCAATTGCGCTCGGGGGATTGCTTTGCGTATATTGAATGATTCGCGACTTCAGAAGAATTGGGTCGCGGAGAAGTTCACTGGGCACAGTATATCCGGCCGGGAGCGGAATTGTCAAACAGGGGCGCAAACGCAGAGGGCACCACAGGATTTCCCGACGATGAATTGCTCCACGAGCAGGAATTCATCGACGGGTTGTACGCACGCGTGGACGTGCTGCGGGGCGACACCGAGGCCTCCGTCGGCGACGCGCTCGCGCAGGGCAACACACCCATGCAGGCCAGGCTCGAAAGGGACGTGCTCGTCGCCGAGCGCTCGGGCCTGCTCGCCGCGCTGAACGCCGTGGACGGATCGCTCTGCTTCGGCCGGATCGACCTCACCTCCGGTGTCACCCATCACATCGGCCGTATCGGCATCCGCGCCGACGACACCGAGCACACGCCCATCCTCATCGACTGGCGGGCCCCGGTCGCCCGCCCCTTCTACCTCGCCACCGGCCACACGCCGATGGACCTGCGCCGCCGCCGGCACATCACCACCGACGGCCGCCGGGTGACCGACCTGCACGACGAGATCCTCGACCTCGGCGACCACGAGCGCACCGGCCACGAGGACCCGACCGGCGACGCCGTACTGCTGGCCGCGCTGAACTCGGCGCGCACCGGGCGCATGAGCGACATCGTGCAGACCATCCAGGCCGAACAGGACCGGATCATCCGCGCCCCGCACAAGGGCGTGCTGGTCGTCGAGGGCGGCCCCGGCACCGGAAAGACGGCCGTGGCGCTGCACAGGGCCGCGTACCTGTTGTACGAGTACCGGGAACTGCTGGCGAAGCGCGCCGTCCTGATCGTCGGCCCGAACCCCGCCTTCCTCGGTTACATCGGCGAGGTACTGCCCTCGCTCGGCGAGACGGGCGTGCTCCTCGCGACCGTCGGCGAACTGTTCCCCGGCGTCAGGGCGACCGCCGGCGACACCCCGCGGGCCGCCGCGGTGAAGGGCCGCGCCGACATGGCCGAGGTGCTCGCCGCCGTGGTCCAGGGCCGCCAGGTGCTGCCCGATCCCGTCATCGCGATCGAGCACGACCGGGACATCCTGATGCTCGACGCCGGGCTGGTCCAGGTCGCCCGCGAGCGCACCCGTGAGGCGAAGCTGCCGCACAACGTGGCCCGCGAGTACTTCGAGGGCCACATCCTCAACACGCTCACCGACATGCTGGCCGAGCGCATCGGCACCGACCCCTTCGACGGTTCGAATCTGCTCGACCCGAGCGACATCACCCAGATCCGCGACGACCTCGCCGAGAACCCCGAGGTCTGGTCGGCCATCGACCAGCTGTGGCCGCGGCTGACCCCGCAGAGCCTGGTCGCCGACTTCCTCGCGGACCCCGAGGGTTACGTCCCGGACGAGGACGCGGCCGCGATCCGCCGCCCGGTCGACGGGGCCTGGACCATCGCCGACGTCCCCCTCCTCGACGAGGCCGCCGAACTGCTCGGCGAGGACGACCGCGTGGCCCGCGCCCTCGCCGACCAGGAACGCCGCGCCCAGGTGGCGTACGCGCAGGGTGTGCTGGACGTGTCCTACGCCTCCCGTACCTACGAGTTCGAGGACAAGGACGAGGAGGACTCCGAGGTCCTGTCCGCGCACAACATCATCGACGCCGAGCGGATGGCCGAGCGGCACGAGGAGGAGGACCACCGCAGCGCCGCCGAACGCGCGGCGGCCGACCGGACCTGGGCGTTCGGCCACATCATCGTCGACGAGGCGCAGGAGCTCTCGCCGATGGCCTGGCGCCTGCTGATGCGGCGCAGCCCGACCCGCTCGATGACTCTGGTCGGCGACCCCGCGCAGACCGCGGAGGCGGCCGGAGTGGGATCCTGGTCGGAGATCCTCACCCCCTATGTCGAGGACCGCTGGGAGCACAAGCGCCTCGCCGTCAACTACCGCACCCCGTCCGAGATCATGGACGTGGCGGCGGGCGTCCTGCGTGCGCGGCACCCGGACTTCGAGCCGCCGCGTTCGGTGCGTTCGACGGGCGTACGGCCGTGGGCGCGCGCCGCCGGGGACGACCTGCCCGGCACCGTCGCGAAGGCCGTCGCCGAACTGACCCCCGCCGAGGGACGGCTCGCGGTGATCGCGCCCCGCGAACTGCACACCTCGCTCGCGGCCCGGCTGGAGGACGTGACGGCGGGGGAGGAGCCCGACCTGACCCGGACGGTCGTCCTCCTCGACCCCCGCCAGGCCAAGGGGCTGGAATTCGACTCCGTCCTCGTGGTCGAACCGGCGCGGTACGGCACGAGCGACCTGTACGTGGCGCTGACGCGGGCGACGCAGGCGCTCGGGATCGTGTACGAGGGCGAGCTGCCCGAGGCGCTGCGGGCGGCGACGGTCTGACCACCGGGCGGGGCGAGGCGCTCACCTTCCTCGCCCCGCCCCGCGCGGGCATCACCGACGCGCGACCGTCGACGCCGTGGTCACCGGAGGCGTCAGGCGGGGCGGAGCCAGATCGTGGCCAGGGGAGGCAGGGTCAGGCGAAGGCTGGTGGGGTGGGCGTGGGCGGGGTGGGGTTCGGGTTTGACGGGGTGGGGGTTGTGGACGTCGCTGCCGCCGTAGCGGGCGGCGTCGGTGTTGAGGACTTCGTGCCAGGCGGGGATGTCTTCGGGGATGCCGAGGCGG
>NZ_JBEYFS010000057.1:0-56705 GCF_040634475.1 Streptomyces sp. NPDC007095 | reverse complement strand
CATCTGGTCTGGCGCAAGGCGACCCCGGCCGGGGTTCCCCGCCGTCCTCGGCCACACCGCCCAGGTCACCTCCCCATGCCGGGCCACCGGGGACCGGTCCGCCTCACCGCGACACCCAACGGAACACGAACGTGAATCCAGCCACCGCCGTGGTCTCCATCGTCACCCCCGACGCACCGACCACGGTCCGTGCGTCCTTCTGCAACCAAATCCACTTCTTCGCTGGCGTCGGCGCCGGCGCCCGCGTCCTGCCCGTCGCCTACGGCGTCGAACGCCCCCTCATCGAGCAGATCCGCTCCGGCACCGCCGAGACCGGCTGCTGCTGATGGATGTCTGAGCCCCGTGAGCCCCTTCTTCCTCAAGCGCAGACGCGCCGACAGAAGGGGTACAGATCACCTCCGAACGCTTATAACGTCTGGCGTTGACGGCACCTCCAGGAGAAGCCCTTCGGGAAGGGGCGGGGCGCCCGGACTCATGGGCCCGAAGTGACGGTCGCCCGTCACGGTCGCTTGGTGCGGGATTCGATGTGGTCGGGCGACTTCGGGCCTCCGACGGCGGCTCAGTCGGATCCCTTCCCCTTGCCGTGCTTGCCCTTGCCATCGTGATCCTCGCTGTCCTTGTGGCCTTCCGTCGGCGGTGCCGTGGTGGACGGCGCCGCAGTCGCCGGGGGCTCGCTGACAGGTACGGATGTGAAGGTCGTCGGCGTCGGCGACGTAGGCGCCGACGGGCCGTCGTTACCTGAGTTCAGCGATGCTCCGATGGCGGCGGCAGAAGCGAACAGGACCACGGCGGCGACGCCCAGCGCTGCTTTCGGCGTAAGCCTGCGGTGGCCGTGCGGATGGGAGTGTGCAGCCAGCGGATCCGCTGGAGACGGCGGTGCTGACGCGTCGGGCTGCCTCATGCACTCTCGTCCTGCCGCCGGGTAGGCCGGTGATGTCGCGCCTCGCCGCTTCCCCCAGGCCGCCACCACAGGGAGGGATCCGCTCGTCCACCCACACGGCAGCACGCCGCGCCTGCGGGCCGAGGAACCCCTAGCATGCTGACTGTGCGACCCATTCTCCCGAAGATCGAGGGCGGCCGGGTACAGGGCCTCCTGCAGCTCATCGAGGACGGCATCCACCTCGTCGTCGCGGCGCTCCTCGTACTGCTCGCGGGGCTCCTGACCGTCGGGGTCGTCCACGACGTCATCAGGTCGATCCAGGGGCCGTACCGCGAGGAGACGGTCGTTCTCTCCGCCTTAGACAACGGCCTTGTGCTGTTCATCGTGGCCGAGCTGCTCCACACCGTCCGCCTCACCATCAGGAACCAGACCCTCGACGCGGAGCCGTTCCTCGTCGTCGGCCTAATTGCCGGCATCCGCAAGGTGCTCATCGTGACGGCCGAGGCGGAGAAGTCCTTCCGGTGGAACGTCGAGGGGATCGAACTGCTCATCCTGGCAGGGCTGATCCTCGTGATGGCGACAGCGGCGTACGTGTGGCGGCGCTCGACGCGGCCGGGAGACTACTTCCCGCTCCAGGAGGCGCAGCGCTCCCCGTCGCCGTCACCCACCCCGGGGCGCGGGTCCTGATCCGTACCTTCCCCCGCCATGGCCGCCCGCACCCGCTGCTCCTCGCGAGCAGAGCCGACGTCCCGTTCCAGAGGTGTGCGGCTCACGGCCGTCGCGAGGTCCTCCAAGGCCCGCTTCTGCAGTTCCGCCCCGCGCCGCACCACCGGGCTCCGGTCCCCGGAGCCCTCCCACGCGTGGAGCGCCTCCTCCACGCGCCCCCAGTCCGGATTCCTGTGCTCGCGCACGTCGACTGCCGCCTGCGCGGTGTCCGCCTCCAGGGCCTCGGCGAACCGCTCCGCCTCGGGGACGAAACGGCTGTCGGCCCGCGGGACATGGCTCTCCATGAGCATCGCCGCCCGGCCGAAACCCTTGAGCGCCTCCTGCGCCTCCTCTGCCTCGCGCGACGTCAGACCCCTGGGGCGGACCGGTTCCTGCCTTGCCCGGTCGTATGCCTCCTGCCAGGCGGCACGTGCCTCCCTGCTCGCCAGCAGTGCCCTGCGCATGTCGGCGCGATGCTCCCGGGTCGGTTCGGCGTAGCTGCGGAGCACCGCGGCCGCGTAGCGGCCGCTGGCGGCGAGCCAGTCCGCAAGCCGGCCCGGCAGCCGGTGCGTCTCCCATGCGGGGAACACCACGTACGCCAGCATTGCCAGGGCCCCGCCGAGCAGGGTGAGCACCACCCGCTCCGGGACCGTCTGCTCCCATGCCTGGCCGCCCATGCCGAGCAGGAAGACGACGTACGCGGCAGTGAAGCACTGGGAGTAGGCGTAGCCGGTACGGATCAGCGTGTACGACAGGCCCGCCGAGACCACCGCCAGCGCACCGAACACATGGGCGTCCGGGCCCAGGGCCCGCACCATCCCAGTGGCGAGCGCGACCCCCGCCAGGGTCCCGGCGAGACGGGCCACCGCACGCGCGTACGTCCGGTGGAAGTCCGGCCGCATCACCATCACCGAGGCGATGGGCGCCCAGTAGCCGTGGCCCAGGGGGAGCCGGGCGGCGATCAGATAGCCCAGCGTGGCCACCGCCGCCAAGCGGACGGCGTGCCGGAACACGGGCGAGTCCCCACGGAGCTCACGGCGGACCGCCCGGACGACGACCGGGACCAGCCGGAACATAGTCGGGCGCACCAGGAACTGGGCGCCCGCGGGGCCGGGCGGCGTGGGCGTCCTCCCGCGCGCGCCGCCGCTCCCGGCGATCTCCAACGCCTCGCCGAGCAGTTCCACGAGCCGCTCGGCGGCCTGCCGCGCGGGCCCCTCCAGCACTTCGTGCTCCTCGTCGACGCGCAGGACGTCCGTGCTCCTGGGCGGCACCTCGGCGGGAGTGCCGCGGCGGATCGAACGGGCGGCCGCATCCAGGACGTCGGCGGCCGTGTCGAGCAACTCCCGCGCGCGGTCCCGCCCGGGTCCCTCCGCCGGGGCGCCGATGTCCGGGTCGGCGAGCGCGGCGACGACCGGCCGAATGCGCTCGGCGAGTCCCCGGGGGCCGTGCAGGACGGGGGGACGGGTGCGGGCCTGTGATGGCGTCACGGCGGCCGCGTCCCGAGCCGTCATCAACGGCTCCGGGTCGAACGGGGCCGCCGGGTCGTGCCGCAGCCGGCGGGCGTAGTCCGCCACGGCGGCCAGGGCGTCGGCGAGCGCGTCACGATGCGCCCCCCAACGGCGGATCGGGAACAGCAAGATCAGCACGGCCTGCACCACGCCTCCGAGCGCGATGACCCCTGCGTGCTCCAGGGCTCGCCCGACGCTCGTGGGCAGGGTGATGGTCACCAGCATGCTGCCGATCGTCGTCGCTGCGACGATCCCAGCGGTCGATCCGACGGCCCACGCCATCCCCGCCACAAAGGCCCATACGGCCAGCAGTGGGAGGAACGTCACGAGTCGCCCCGCCGCCAGGTAACCCACGAAGGTGCTGAGCGCCAAACCCGCGCCCGCGCCGAGCGCGATCACCTTGCGTGGACGCCAGGTGCGCTGGAAGGTGGCCCCACCCGCGGAGTAGGCACCGAGGGCGGCGGACGCGGCATACGCAGGGGAGACCAGCCACAGCGCCGGCCCGATGACGATTGCCACCCCAGCGGCCGTGCGCAGCGCGAGCAGGGGCTCCAGCCGCGCCTCCTCGATCGTGAGCCCGGATCGCACGACCTCCCCGAAGGCCCGCAGCCACGTCACGGATGCGAGCCTAGCCGGAACGCCCTGCCGGGTCGCGTCGGCCGCGCGACCCCGGGCCGACCTACACCCACAAACCGGCACCCTCGCGTACAGGGCAATCGATGACCACACCCCCAGCGCCACCTGTCCACCCCCAGCGGCCGCGGCTCGACGCCGTCCTCGTGGCCGATCCGGGATGGCCGACGGAGGTCGCGAAGCGACTGAAGAAGAGTGACGGACCTGCCCTACCGGGACAACACCCGCCCCGTCATCGCCATGATCAGCCCGCCGGAGCACATCGCGCTGCTGTCGCTGCCTGCTCAGCCTGATGCGCCTCGCCCACCCGGTGAGGGGAGCGGCCCTCGGCGTGATCGGAGCGCTGATCCCGGAGTCCGGCAACGCCCTGCCACCCGGCAGGATCCAGTACACCAGCGAGGCACAGCACTACGTCCTGCCCGGCGTCCGCGATCGGTTGCGGCTGCTAGGCAGGCTGGTCCGCGTCAACCGGCCCTGGCTGCTGTTCACCGGCCTCTCCCGAGCGCCTCCCTGGCGTGTTCGCCACCGCGGCGTTCGGCCTCATCAGCAGCGACATCTGGAGGGTCACCCTTTACGTGGGGCCGCTCCGCGACGCGGTGTTCACCCTGCTGTCGATCCGCACGCCCGTCCGACTACCCGGGCAGTCGAACACCTGGGCCTGGCAGGGCAATACAGCGAGGCTAATTGGGCCCGACATGCGCATGCGTTCCCGCGTCCCGTCGGCCAGGCTGAATGGGAAGCCCAGGGGCCGGGAGCCACCCCGGCGCCCGCAGCCGGAGGTTGCCGTCATGACCGTGATGTCCATCGCCAGGTTCGAAAGGTTCTTCCGCGCGGCCGCGGGGCTGGACGTCGACAAGAACGATCTCAAACGCTACAGCGACTTCGTCGACGCCAAGCTCTACGATCTGCTGACCGTCGCCCAGGCCACTGCCAAGGCCAACGGGCGCGACATCATCCGGACCTGTGACCTACCGATCACGAAAGGCCTGCAGGAGAGCATTCACCACTTCCAGAAGATCGACCAGGAAGTAGAACTCAAGCCGATCCTAGAACAGCTCGCCACCCACCCCGCTCTTGACCGCACGCCCGACGAGGAGACCGAGGCGGCCTATCCGGACATCATCGGCGGACTCAGCCTGGCCCTTGCCCAGAGCTTCAAGATCCTCCACCCCGACCTGAAGAACCCCCAGACTCAGCACTGGGACGACGCCCGAGCCGTCTTCGACCTCCTGCTGTGAGTGGAGACCGGACCAGGCGGTGCAGGCCACGGCCACACAGCGTCAGCGCACTCTGCTTCCTCGGCTGCCGCAACGATCCTGCTGGCCGCTGCAGGGCCTCGTCCACGTCGAACTCGTCCTGCGGTGGAGCGCAACGCCCGACGCGCGCTGGGCAAACAATCCTTGGGGCGGCTCACGCACCTGGTCGGCGAGCTGGCCGAGACCGCGGCGGGCACCTGCCGGCTGCTGGAGCAGACCGCTGTGCGGCTTGCGGGGATCCGCACGATCCCGACCGGCTGGTGTCGTAATCCGATCCCGAAGCCCGACCAATCCGCAAGGGCAAGCCCCAGCACCCCAGGCTGATCGGCCCACTCGGGTTCGGAGAGCTCAGATTGTGGCGGCTCGACCTCACAGGGATCATCGAAGGCATGGACAGGAACGTGTCCGTCGGGTCCGGGGAGCGGCTGCTGGAGGAACTGGTCAGAGCAGCCCAGCTGGCATCACCTGCGGAACTGCCCGTGGTCCTGGACCGGTATGCCGAGGCCATGGGTCTGGGCAGGGCCGTTATCTATCTGGTCGACATCCAGCAAAGACTGCTGGTGCCGCTGGTCGAAGGCGAGCCGGAACTGGAGCTCGACACTTCGCTGGCCGGATGGGCCTACCGCACCGACTCTCTCCGAGTGGAAGAAGGCCCCTCCGGCGGGCTGAACGTATGGCTACCCCTGACCGACGGGGCGGAGCGGCTGGGCGTCGTGGAGCTGAACATGAGTACCCTGGACGGGCTCAAGCTACGGCGCTGTCGAACGACGGCGCTGCTCCTCGCACTGATCATCACATCCAAGCGCACCTACAGCGACACCATCGCGCAGCGCATGCGTACCCGGCCGATGCACCTGCCCACGGAGATGGTGAGGGCTTTTCTCCCTCCCCGATCGATCGGCACCGGGCGGGTCGTTTCGACGGCGGTTCTGGAGCCTGCGTACGAACTGGGCGGCGATGCTTTCGACCACGCGTTCACCGAGGACGTTCTGCACGCCACAATCCTTGACGGCATGGGGCACAACCTGGCGTCCGGACTTGCCACCTCTGTCGCCATGGCAGGCTGCCGTAACGCCCGGCGCAGCGGGGCAGACCTGCACGAACTCGTGGGCACCGTGGACGAGGCGCTGGCGAAGTGGCTTCCGGAGCAGTTCTGCACGGGTGTCTTCACCCAGTTGCACATGCCCACCGGTGTGCTGCGCTGGTGCAACTGCGGCCACCCGCCTCCGTTGCTCATCCGTCGCCACCGCCTGCTCCATAAGGTCTTGGAGCGGCCACCTGAGCCTCCTTTGGGTCTGCCCGCCAGTCTCGCCGGGACCGCCCGACAAGTGCACGACGTCAGCCTCGAACCCGGTGACCGAATACTGCTCTACTCAGACGGCGTCGTGGAGTCACGCGATGATGCAGGCGAAGAGTTCGGCCTGGAGCGCTTCACCGACTACATCATCCGGTCGACCGCAGCGGGGCAGAGCGCCCCGGAAGTGCTGCGCCTGCTCATCCATGCCATCCTCGAGCATCGGCACAACAAACTCAGCGACGACGCCACGATCTTGATGTTCGAGTGGCAGCCCCCTGATCCGTGACCGCAAGAGCCGGAGAGCGCAGCCGTGGCGCCGGTACTCCGAAGACGCAGACGCTGACGTCGGTGGATGCCGAGCGTAGCTCAGTCTCCGGGAAGCGGCGGGTACGGCGCCGCACATCTGCAGCGCCATACCCGAGCAGGCAGGGGCCTCAGGCCACGGGCTGCAGGTCCTTGGCCGCAGCGGCGCCCTGCTTATCGGCGGATGCTGCCGGAGGCTTGGGTTCTGTGGTGGCCAGCCGCAGATACACCGCCTCGTAGCTGGCCGCCATGGCGTCCGACTGGAACCGGTCCACGACGCTCTTGCGGCATTGCGCCGGGTTGAGATCCCCCACGGCCTGGACACGGCTCGGGTCTCCATGGGGAAGACCTCGCTCACCGTCAGGTAGGCCGAGCTCGCTCCCGCGGACGCCACGAAGAAGGTGAGCGAGACCAGCAGGAAGAACCACCATGTCGTCAGGGAGCCGCGTATCAGCAGGATGGCGAGGACGGCTGCGATGTGCCGGGGCCTTGCGACCTCGGCCTTGGGGACGGTGATGGTGAGCACTCCGTCCGACACTGCGCATTGATCTTTTCGGTGTCGACCTCTCCAGGCAGCCGCAGCCGGTACTTGCTCCGGCGCAGGACGCCTTTGCGTTCCTTCTCCTTGATCTCTCCGGTGACCACCAGCTCCTGGCCGTTAGCTTCGACGTTGATGTCCTTGCTCTTGACGCCGGGGAGTTCGCAGTGGTGTCCACGCGACTGCGGGCGCATCGCCTCCCACCGTGGATTCGATCAGTCTGCTCATCTCGCTGACCAGTTGGTCGAACTCCGTCAGCGGATTGCGTGCCCAGCCAAGGGGCCTGTCCTACATTGCGCCACCGCGGTGGCGCCGGACGGGCGTGGTCATTCCCATCGCCTCCTTCTCCTTCTCGTGATCTCGTCGCCCGCTGGGTGTCATGCGAGCCAAGCGGACTCCTTCGGACGGGTGTGCGGTGAGCTGTCGGTGCCGCCGGGCGCCGGCGTGTGGCCCAGGTAGCGGTGGACGAAGTGGATGCTCATCGCGCCTTCGCCTACCGCGGAGGCCACGCGCTTCACCGAGCCGCTGCGGACGTCGCCGGCGGCGAAGACGCCAGGCAGGCTGGTCTCCAACGTCAGGCAGTCGCGACCCTGGCTCTGCCACAGTTCGGGAACGGAGCACGCTTGCGCCTCCGCGCCGGTGAGCACGTAGCCGCGCGCGTCGAGGGCGAGCGCGCCGGACAGCCACTCGGTGTGAGGGTCTGCGCCGGTGAAGACGAACAGGGCCCGCACCGCGAGGTGGCGGTGCTCGCCCGTACGGTGGTCGACCACGGTGACCGCCTCCAGCGCCTTGTCGCCGAGTGCCTCGGTCATCTCGGTGTGCAGCAGCACGCGCACCCGCGGGTGGCGCTCGATCTGATCGATCAGGTAGCGGGACATGTGCGCCTCGAGGCTCGGCCCACGGACGAGCAGATACACCTGCGGTGCGTACCCGGCCAGGAAGAGCACGGCCTGGCCCGCTGAGTTGCCGCCGCCGACCACCGCCACCGGTTCGGTACGGCACTGCTGGGCCTCGTAGACGGTCGCCGAGTAGTGGACGCTCGCGCCCTCCAACGGCTCGATGCCGGGCACATGGAGGCGGCGGTAGCGGGCGCCGGTGGCCAGGACGACGGTACGGGCGGTGATCTCGCTGCCGTCAGCGAACCCGACGGCGTAGTGGCCGTCCCGCCGTTCGAGCCGGGCCGCCTCCGCCGGGACGCTGATCCGGGCGCCGAACTTGCCCGCCTGGAGCACAGCGCGCTCGGTGAGTTCGGCGCCGGAGATGCCGGAGGGGAAGCCGAAACAGTTGTCGATGCGGGACGACGTCCCGGCCTGGCCGCCGGTGGCCAGCGCCTCGACCACGGTCGTGCCGAGGCCCTCCGAGGCGGCGTTCACCGCGGCGGCGAGACCGGCCGGGCCGGAGCCGACGATGAGGAGATCGCCGCGGCCGTTGCCCGATTGCAGGGGCGGCAGGCCGATGAACCGGGCCAGTTCGGCGTTGCTCGGATTGCGCAGCAAGGTCGTGTCCCGCCAGATCACCAGCGGCGTCTGCTCCGGACCGACCGCGAAGCGGCGCAGCAGCGCCTCGGCCTCCTCATCCGTCTCCAGATCGATCCAGCGGTGCGGCAGCCGGTTGCGGGCGGCGAACTCGCGCAGCCGCCGGGTGTCGGGCGAGTAGCGCGAGCCGATGATGCGGAAACCGGCGCCCTGCCCGACGAGCAGGGCACGGCGGCCCAGGCAGGCGCGCAGCACCACATCACCAAGGATGGAGTCCCGGGTCACCAGGTCACGCAGCTGATCCATGGACAGGGCGAGGATCTCGCCGGGGTCCCTGACCACGGCGGTGTAGAAGGCCACCTGTCCGTTCAGGAGGCCGAGTTCGCCGATGAAGCGGCCAGGGCCGTGCACACGCAGCAGGCGTTCACCGGGTGTGCCGTAGCCCTCGACGATGGCGACCGAGCCACTGAGGACGACGTAGAACGTCTCGCACCGCTCCCCCTCCCGGATCAGCACGTCACCGGCATCAACCACGCGCCTCCGGCCATGCTGCGCCAGGCGGGCCATCTGGTCGTCCGACAGACGGGGATAGGCGCCGTAGATGTCGGGGGTCTCAAAGGGGACGCTCTCCTCCACCTCGTCCGGCACCGGCACTGCGCCCGGCAGCGTCTCGTCGCCGGGCATCACACGAACGCCTCGTGGACGAAGCACCACCGCCAGTCCTCGCCGGGCTCCAGCGACGCCACGATCGGATGGCCGTCGGCGGCGGCGTGACGGCGGGCGTGCCGGTTCGGCGAGGAATCGCAGCAGCCGACGTGGCCGCAGGTCAGGCAGAGCCTGAGGTGGACCCAGGGGGAACGCGTGGCCAGGCACTCCTCGCACCCCGGGGCGCGCGGGGTGACGGGGCGTACGAGGGCGAGGTGGGGGTCGGTCCGTACGGTCATGGCCGATCACCCTTTCCCGGCCGGTTCGCGGCCCGCGATCGACTGCTCCACCCACCGCCGCAGGGCAGGGGCAGGTGCGGCACCCGCCTGCCGGGCGATGGTCTGTCCTTTGTCGAGGACCAGCAGCGTCGGTACCGCCTGGACCTCGAACCGCCGCGCCACGCGCGGGTTCTTGTCGATGTCGACCTTGACCAACTTGATCGTTCCCGCGAGATCGGCGGCGACCTTCTCCAGCGTGGGGCTCACCATGCGGCAGGGGCCGCACCAGGTGGCCCACAGGTCGACGACGACGGGCACGGTGGCCTGCTCGACGACCTCGGTGAAGTCGTCGTCGCCCGCGTCGGCCATCCACGGTAGGGGCTGCTTGCAGTGGCCGCACCTGGGGCGGCCCTCGGCGGCCACGGGTACCCGGTTGGCGCGCCCGCAGTTCGGACAACTGACGGTTGTCGCCTGCATCGTGCTCATGCCGCCCGCGCTCCCTTCACGTCCTCGGGCTGGTCGTAGGTGACCACCAGCTCTGCGTGTTCGGCGTCGACGCGGACCGTCGCGCCGTCCTGAACGTCGCCGCGCAGCAGGGCGCGTCCGACCAGTGTCTCGACCTCGTGGGAGATGTAACGCCGCAGCGGCCGGGCCCCGTACACCGGGTCGTAGCCTTGGTGGGCGATCACTTCCCGGGCAGCGGCGGTGAGTTCGACGGTGATGCGGCGTTCGGCGAGCCGCTGCCGCAGTTCGTCGAACTGCAGCTCCACGATCCGCTCGATCTGCCGCTCGCCGAGCGGTTTGAACAGCACGATGTCGTCGACGCGGTTGAGGAACTCCGGGCGGAAGTGCCCGCGCAGCTCGCCCATCACCAGGGCGCGGGCGTCGGGCTTGATCTCACCTTCGGCGGTGGCCCCGTCGAGGAGGTGCTCGGAGCCGATGTTGGACGTCATGATGATCACGGTGTTGCGGAAGTCGACGGTGCGGCCCTGGGCGTCGGTGATGCGGCCGTCGTCGAGGATCTGCAGCAGGGTGTTGAAGACATCGGTGTGCGCCTTCTCGATCTCGTCGAACAGCACGACCGAGTACGGCTTGCGGCGTACGGCCTCGGTGAGCTGGCCGCCTTCCTCGTAGCCGACGTATCCGGGCGGTGCGCCCATGAGCCGGCTGACGGTGTGCCGCTCCTGGTACTCGCTCATGTCGAGGCGGACCATGTTCTCCTCGGAGTCGAACAGAGTCCGGGCGAGGGTCTTGGCCAGCTCGGTCTTCCCGACGCCGGTGGGGCCGAGGAAGATGAACGAGCCGATGGGGCGGCGAGGGTCGCGGATGCCGGAGCGGGCGCGGATGATGGCGTCGGTGACGAGTTTGACGGCTTCGTCCTGGCCGATGACGCGCTCGCGCAGGATCTCGTCGAGGCGCAGCAGTTTCTCGCGTTCGCCCTCCTGGAGGCGGGCGACTGGGATGCCGGTCCAGGCGGCGACGATCTCGGCGATCTCCTCCTCGGTGACGACCTCGCGCAGCAACCGGTTCTGCCCTTGTTTGGCGGCCAGTTGCTCCTCTTCTGCGGCGAGTCGGCGCTCCAGGTCCTGGAGTCGGCCGTAGCGGAGTTCGGCGGCGCGGTTGAGGTCGTAGGCGCGTTCGGCCTCCTCTGCCTCGTGGCGGACCTGCTCCAGTTCCTGGCGCAGTTCCTGCACGCGGCGGATCGCCTGCCGTTCGGCCTCCCACTGGGCGTGTTTGGCGTCGGCCTCGCCGCGCAGGTCGGCCAGTTCCCTGCGCAGCTCCTCCAGGCGTGTTTTGCTGGCGGGGTCGGTCTCCTTGGACAGGGCCGCCTCCTCGATCTCCAGGCGGGTGACGCGGCGGGTGATCTCGTCGAGTTCGGCGGGCATCGAGTCGATCTCGGTACGCAGCCGGGCGCACGCCTCGTCGACGAGGTCGATGGCCTTGTCGGGCAGGAACCGGTCGGTGATGTAGCGGTGGCTGAGGGTGGCCGCGGAGACCAGCGCGGTGTCCTGGATCTTCACGCCGTGGAAGACCTCGAGGCGTTCGCGCAGTCCGCGCAGGATGGAGATGGCGTCCTCCACGCTGGGCTCGTCGACCAGGACCTGCTGGAAGCGGCGTTCGAGGGCGGCGTCCTTCTCGATGTGCTTGCGGTACTCGTCGAGGGTGGTGGCGCCGATCATGTGGAGTTCGCCGCGGGCGAGCATCGGCTTGAGCATGTTGCCCGCGTCCATGGCCCCTTCGGCGGCGCCTGCGCCGACGACCGTGTGGAGTTCGTCGACGAAGAGCAGGATGCGCCCTTGGGCGGCCTTCACCTCAGACAGCACGGCCTTGAGGCGTTCCTCGAACTCGCCGCGGTACTTGGCGCCGGCGACCAGGGAACCCATGTCGAGGGCGAACACCGTCTTGTCGCGCAGGCCCTCGGGGACATCGCCGCGTACGATGCGCTGGGCGAGGCCCTCGATGATGGCGGTCTTGCCGACGCCGGGGTCGCCGATGAGGACGGGGTTGTTCTTGGTCTTGCGGCTGAGGATCTGGGTGACGCGGCGGATCTCCGCGTCACGGCCGATGACCGGGTCCAGCCGCCCGGACCGAGCCTCGAGGACCAGGTCGCGGCCGTACTTCTCCAGAGCCTCGTAGGCCACTTCGGGGTTGGCGGAGGTGACGCGCTGGTTGCCGCGGACCTGGGTGAGCGCGCTCAGGAACGAGTCCCTGGTGATGCCGGCCTGTTTGAGCAGTCGCCCCGCGGCGGTTGAAGAGCCCTCCTCAGCCAGGGCAAGCAGGAGGTGCTCCACGGACACGTACTCGTCCTTGAGGCGTTTGGCCTCCCGTTCGGCGGCATCGAGCAGGCGGGCGAGGCGCTGAGTGACGAAGACCTGGCCGGGTGCCGCGCCGGGGCCGGTGACCTTCGGACGGCGGGAGAGCTCCTCGCGCACGGCCGCACGCAGTTCCTTCGGCTCGGTGCCCGCCTGTTGCAGCAACCCCGGGATCAGACCGTCCTCCTGATCGAGAAGTGCGAGCAGCAGGTGTTCCCCGTCGACCTCGGTGTGCCCCATGCGGACGGCCGCGGTCTGGGCCTCCTGGAGGGCTTCCTGGGACTTCTGGGTGAGACGGTTCATGTCCATGGGTGTGTTTCACTCCTCATGCCGCGGCCGCGCATGGCGGCTTCGAGCAGGCTGATGCGGTCGAGCAGGTCGAGCACCAGGCCGATGGATGCGTAGTTGAGGCAGAGTCCGGAGCGCAGCCGCTGGACGCGGGCAAGGACCGCCGGGGCCGTGGGGTCGAACACCAGGCGCCCCGCGGCGTCGCGTTCGGCGTCGACCAGGCCGAGGGCGACGAACCGGCGGATCAGATCGGGGTGGAGGCCCGAGCGACGGGCCACGGCGTCCAGGGAGAGCCTGGGGGCGGGCACGAGCGCGTACCGGACAGCCGTCGAGGCGCTGCCGTCGGCGCCCGTTCGTACCGGACGGTCGCCCACGCCGGCCCGGCCGATGCCTGCCGCTCCCGCGGGTCGGTCGTTCATCGCGTCCTCCTGGGGTCGAACGAGGAGGTGGCGGCGAGCTCCTCGAACAGTTCGCGCTCCCGGTCGCCGAGGGTGGGCGGCACCATGATGCGAAGTTCGGCGTACAGGTCGCCGTTCGCGCCGCGCGGGTTCGGCATGCCCTCGCCACGCAGCCGCAGCCGCCGGCCGCTGGACGAGCCCGCGGGCACCGTGACCTTGGCCGTGCCACCGCCGGGGGTGGGCACCGGCACGGTCGCACCCAGGGCCGCCTCCCAGGGGGCGACCGGGACCTGGACGTGCACGTCGCGGCCGTCCAGCCGGAACCGGGGGTTGGGCTGGATACGCACCCGCAGGTACAGGTCGCCCGCGGGGGCGTCACCACTGCCCCGGCCGCCCTCGCCCGCCAGCCGGATGCGCTGCCCGTCGGTGACGCCCGGCGGCACGTCGACCTCGTACCGCCGCGGCTGCCCGGTGGGACCGGCGAGCGTGACGGTGCGGCGGCCGCCTCGGTACGCCTCCTCGACGGTGAGCGGCAGTTCGGCCTCCTGGTCCGCTCCGGGGACGCCGCCTCGGGCGGCGCCGGCTCCGAACATGGAGCCGAGCAGGTCCTCGATGTCGATGCCCTCCGCTCCGAAGTCCTCGCCGAAGCCGGTGGCGTACCGGACGCGAGGACCGCCCGTGCCTGCGGTCCTCCGACCGCGGAAGCCGCCGCCCGCTCCCGCCGCGACCCGTTCGTCGAAGTCCTCCGGGATCTTACGGAAATCCTCGCCAAAGCGGTCGTAGCGGGCCCGGGTCTTGGGATCGGACAGGACGCTGTATGCCTCGTTGAGGTCCTTGAAACGCTCCTCCGCCCCGGGGTCCTTGTTGACGTCGGGGTGGTGCCTGCGGGCGAGTTTGCGATATGCCTGCTGGATCTCGTCCTGGCTCGCGCTCCGCGACACGCCCAGTACCTCGTAGTAGTCCCGTGCCATCGCCGGTCACTCCCGCTTCGCGACGGTCACCGCGGCCGGCCTGAGCTGCCGCTCGCCGTCCCCGTAGCCGGGGCGCAGCACCTCGACGACGGTGCCCGGCTCGACGTCGGGGTCCTGGACGACGCCGACCACCTCGTGCCGGGCCGGGTCGAAGGCGACGCCGGTCTCCGCCCGCCGCGGGTAGCCGAGCAGTTCGAGGACGTTCACCGCCTGGTCGCGTACGGCCCGGATGCCCTCCACGATCGCGCCCGGATCGGCCCCTGCGTGGGCCAGGGCGAGTTCGAGGTTGTCGAGGACGGGCAGGAAGGCGGCCGCCGTGCGGGACCGCTCGACCGCCCGTTCGCGCTCGAGTTCCCTGGCGTGACGCTTGCGAAGGTTGTCGAGGTCGGCGAGCGCGCGCCGCCAGCGGTCCTCCAGTTCCTGGATCGCGGTCGTGTACTCGTCCTCGGCAGGCGCGGGGCCGGCGGCGTCGGGTCCCGGTGCGTCGTTCGCCGCTTCCGGCCGGGGCGGCGGGCCCGGTTGCGGCAAGTCCCCGCGAGGAGGGCGTACGGCGCCTTCCGGGACCGGTTCGACCGGATCCGACCCGGCCCGGTCGGGTTCCTGGGGGTGGCTGGGCATGGCGCGCCTCAGCTCTTGTCGAACTCGGCGTCGATGACATCGTCGCCACCGCCACCGCCGCTCGTGGGACCGCCGGTGGCGGCGTCCTGGCCGGGACCGCCCGTGGCGGCGGCGCCCTGATGGGCCGCCAGCCCGGCGAGCACCTGCTGGAGTTCGGAGGTCAGGGGCCGCACGCGCTCCACGCCCGCCTCTTCCTTGACCGCCGCCCGGGCGTCGGACACGAGCATCTCGGCGCGTGCCTTCTCGTGCGCGGGCGCTGCGTCGCCCAGTTCGGCGAGGCGCTTCTCGACCTGGTATGCGACGGCGTCGAGTTCGTTGCGGGCGTCGACGGCCTCGCGGAGTGCCTGGTCCTGGCCCCGGTTGCGCTCGGCCTCCTGGACCATGCGTTCGACCTCACTGCGGTCCAGGTTGGAGCTCTCGCTGATGGTGATGCCCTGTTCCTTGCCGGTGTCCCGGTCGCGGGCCCTGACGTTGAGGATGCCGTTGGCGTCGATGTCGAAGGTGACCTCGATCTGTGGTTCGCCCCGCGGCGCCGGCCGGATGTCGGTGAGCTGGAACCGGCCGAGCACCCGGTTGTCGGCGGCCCGCTCGCGCTCGCCCTGGAGGACCACCACGTCGACGGCCGGCTGGTTGTCCTCGGCGGTGGAGAAGGTCTCGCTGCGGCGCACAGGGATGGTGGTGTTCCGCTCGATGATCTTCGTCATCACTCCGCCGCGCGTCTCTACGCCCAGCGACAAGGGTGTGACGTCGAGCAGCAGGACGTCCTTGACTTCGCCCTTGAGCACCCCGGCCTGGATCGCGGCGCCCAGGGCCACGACCTCATCGGGGTTGACGCTCATGTTGGGTGCCTTGCCGCCGGTCAGTCGGCGGACCAGGGTCTGGACCGCCGGGATACGTGTGGAGCCGCCTACGAGGATGACCTCGTCGATGTCGCTCTCGCCGACCTTGGCGTCGGCGATTGCCTGCTGGACCGGTCCCAGGCAACGCTCGACCAGGTCGCCGGTGATCTGCTCGAACGTGGACCGCATGATCGAGTCGGTGAGGTGCTTGGGGCCCGAGGCGTCGGCGGTGATGAACGGCAGGCTGACCTGCGTCTGTGTCACCGAACTGAGCTCGGTCTTGGCCTTCTCCGCCGCCTCGAACAGTCGTTGCAGCGCCTGCGGGTCCTTGCGCAGGTCGATGCCGTTCTCCTTCTGGAAGTCGTCCGCGAGGTAATCCACCAGACGCCGGTCGAAGTCGTCGCCGCCCAGGTGACTGTCGCCGGCGGTGGAGCGCACCTCCACCACGCCGTCGCCGACGTCGAGGATGCTCACGTCGAAGGTGCCGCCGCCCAGGTCGAAGACGAGGACGGTCTCGTGCTGCTTCTTGTCCATGCCGTACGCGAGGGCGGCCGCCGTCGGCTCGTTGATGATCCGCAGCACCTCCAGTCCCGCGATCCGTCCGGCGTCCTTGGTGGCGGTGCGCTGAGCGTCGTTGAAGTAGGCGGGCACCGTGATGACCGCCTCCGTGACCCGCTCCCCGAGTTGCTTGGAGGCGTCGTCGGCGAGTTTGCGCAGCACCTGTGCGCTGATCTCCTCAGGCGCATAGAGCTTGTCGCGCACTTTGAAGCGGGCCGCCCCGCCGTCGCCCTCGACGACGTCGTACGCCACCGCCCTGGCCTCGTCGGAGATCTCGTCGAAGTGCCGGCCGATGAACCGCTTGGCCGAGTAGATGGTGCCCTTGGGGTTGAGGATCGCCTGGCGCCGGGCCAGCTGGCCCACCAGGCGTTCCCCGGTGTCGGTGAAGGCCACCACGGACGGTGTCGTGCGGTTGCCCTCGCTGTTGGGCACGACGGACGGCTCGCCGCCCTCCCACACGGCGATCACCGAGTTGGTGGTGCCCAGGTCGATGCCCACTGCCTTGGCCATGAGGAACTCCTCCCGATACGGCGCCTGCGTCGACTCTCCGGACCGCGTTCGTTCAGGTAGGGGTGGGGACCTCCGCCGGTGGTCTGCAGTCCGCCGATCAGCCCTACAGCCTCGTCGGAGACCTCCTCGTCCACGACGACCTCGTACCGGCTCGGCTGCATCGAGCAGAGCGAGGCGAAATCCCAGCGACCGCCCTGCAGGGCGTGCAGCAGCATGCCGGACAGCGCGCCGATGATCGCTCCGAAGACCAGCCCGTACAGGGCGAGGAGCAGGGCGGAGACGACGGGGTCGAGCCAGTTCACAAGGCCGAACAGCCAGCCGATCAGGACACCGGGGAGCGCACCGCTCGCCGCTCCGTGAAGCGCGGCCCTGCCGTAGTCCATCCGGCCGATCACCTGCTCGACCAGGCGCAGGCCCTGGCCGATGATCGCCGCCCTCTCCACGGGAAACCCGTGGTCACAGAGGTGGTCAACGGCGCGTGCGGCTTCCCGGTACGTCTTGTACGAGGCAACCGGCCTGCGATGCTGCTCGGTCATCGCCCAGCCCTTCCTGCCGGTGCGCACGGACGGTTTCGAACACTCCCCAGGGTGGCGAGCCGAGTGGCTCCACGCCTGCGCCTGGCGAGTCAGAAATGCACGGGTCCGGTCGCCCCACGAGTACGAGAGGAAGAATCCGAACATCTCGGATGAGCCGGCCCGCGAGCGGGTACCACCGCCCGCCTGTAGGCTTGAGGAGAACGGAGTGATCCCATGGCCGGCAGCCGGGCGCACAACGTGTATCGCCGCCGCTCCGACCGGGAGGGCAGCCTTCCGCGGGGCAGCGGCGGGCGGCATCCCACGGCCGCGCGGAGAGGGCCCCGCTCACCCGCTCCAACCCCGGCCGACCATGCCCCCCACGAACTGATGGTGCTCTCCCTCGCCCTGTTCGACACCCCGGACGAAGGCGAGATCCTAAGCCTGGCCATGGACCACATAGCCGCCGCAGGGCCTTACAGCGCCGAGGCCGGATACCTCAGGGTGGACGGCGAGCTGGTCCCCAGGCCGCGGGACGGGCAGATCCGTGCCTCAGCCGTGGACCGTAGGGTGCGGGAGCTGAACGGGCAAGACGGCCCTGTGACCGTACCCGGCCGGCCCTGGGGCTGGGCCCTGGGGCTACGCGGACTTGAGAGACTCCACGGCTACCTCGTGGTGACGTCCCGCTCCCGGCCCACCGAGGCCGAGCGATCCCTGCTCGCCACGCTCGTCCGGCACACCGCTGCTGCACTGTCAGTCGCCTTCGCACACCGCCGCCAACGCGAGGACGCGCTGGAACTGCACCGACTGAGGGACGAACGCACAGCCCTCCAGCGGCAGCTGATCTCCGTCGTGGCTGAGCTGGGGTACCAGCGAGCCGTTCACGCGCTCATGGCCGACGTCGCTGCCTCGAGCGGCGGCGAGGAAGCCATCACCCGCGCACTGCACAGGCTCACTGGGCTCCCCGCGCTGGTCGAGGACCGCTTCGGTCGGCTGAGGTCCTGGACCGGCCCCAGCCGCCCCGACCCCTATCCCGAACCGGACCCCGTGCGCCAGGACGAAATGCTGCACGCCGTCGCCCGTCAGGCCGGGCCGGTGCGGATAAAGGACCGGCTGATCACCCTGGTCCGCCCGCACGGCGAGATCCTGGGCGTGCTGGCCCTGGTCGATGCCCGGGACGAGGCCGACGAGCACACCGTGCTCGCGCTGGAACACGCCGCCACGTCACTCGCCCCGGAGATGACGCACCTGCGCAATCTGGCCGAAGTGGAGCTGAGGCTGCACCGCGAGCTGGTCGACGACCTCCTGGCAGGGACGGACGAGGCGAGCGCCTACGCCCGGTCCGAGGCAGTCGGACACGACCTGCACCGCAGCCACTACGTCGTCGTGGTGCAGTGGTCGAACCGGACTGCGGACGATTCCTTCGCGCAGACCGTGGGCCGGGCGGCCTCTGCCGTGGGCATGCGCTCGCTGCTGACCCGACGTTCCGACCACGTGGTCCTGGTCGCCGACGACAGGCCGCACGCCCGCGCGCTGTACGAGGCGCTCGCCCGGGAGACCGGGACACGGTCCGGGACGATCGGAGTGAGCGCCCCTTGCGACTCCCTGGACGACATCCCCCACCGCTACCAGGAGGCGCAGCGCGCCCTGGAAGTGCGCCGCCACTCCCGCGAGCGCTACGGCACGACGTTCTTCGACGAGCTTGGTCTCTACCGCATCCTGGGACCCGGCAACGACTACCGGGAACTAGAGACGTTCGTCCACGAGTGGCTCGGGCAGCTCATCGACTACGACTCCCGGCACCACACGGCCATGGTGGAGACCCTGTCCCGGTACTTCGACTGCGGCGGCAACTACGACGAGACCGCCGAATCCCTCGCAATCCACCGCAGCACGCTGCGCTATCGGCTCCAGCGCATCCGCGACATCAGCAGCAACGACCTCGCGAACGTCGAGGACCGGCTCAACCTCCAGGTGGCGACCCGAGTGTGGAAGATCGTGCTGGGCGGACCCGGCTGATGCCCCGCTAGCTGGTTCCTGCACGCCGAGCAGAAGAACCAGCCCATCCACGAGCGCCTTCGCACCCTGCTCAGGGAGCAGGTCATCGCGGTTCTACGGCCACACCCGGGGCCACGGTCGCAACGAATGGGTAGCAGGCCGCAGTACGCGACCGGACCCTCGGCCGGGCTAGCTCGCGGGGGTCCCGCAGCGCGTTTTCTGTCACTTCCCTGTCACGAGCCCCATGGACGCTCACGCGTCGCAGGGTTCTGACCTGGACTTACGCCCCCGTTATGGATCAACTGGACGCCCTTGGACGGTTTCTACGAGATGTGCCATGTCGTACCGCAGGACTCGCACACCAACACCACAGATCACGCACCAAGATCCGGACCACGTGCGGACCAACTCGGCTCAGCAGCAGACGATTCCACCGTTTCCCGCAGGTCAAAGGCGACGGTGAGCGTGTACCACCAGCAGACCAAGAACCTGCTGTGCGCCCTGCGTTAGATTAGGGTGAGTAAGCCGATTGGCGCCAAGGAATCAAGGATCGCGACGCACTCGACGTGATGCGTCGTGTGGAACAGTTTCAGGCCCGACACCTTCCCCTCCTCGGCACGAAGATCGAGAACGTCACGGAGGGGCAGGCTTGTTTCCGCGAGCGGCTTCGAGCGAGTGAAGATGGCGTGAGCAGCCACGTCCGGGCCACAGAGGCGCACCGTGATTCGCGCGAGCCTCGCACTCACGGACCGACACCTACTCTCCCGACGCCGACGGCGCGTTGCGGTGGCGGATCTGCGACGACGCTCCGCTACACACAGACGCAGTGGTCGACTGGCCCGACAACGCCACGCCTCGAAACAGGAATCCACAAGGAGATCAGCACCGGCCCCGCACGGGACAGGTTTCCTGAGGTGATCACAGGTGCCTCCAGGTCAGCACACACTCAGCACGGGTAGAGCAAGAGCCCCGCATCACTCCGGGGCCTCAACCCTGTGACCTGCGCGTTTGCCGTCAGGAACGATCACTGCTAAGTCGACTTCTCGAATATGTCAATCGAACATGCTGCAATTCACTCCAACGAGGGTAACTTGCAGAGCAGGGAACGGTTTTGCGGACCCTGCCACCAGGAGTGGGTCAGCAGCCGGTTGGAGGCGATGTCGCCGTGACGCACGACCCCGCACCGCCCACCCGACATCTGCGCGTCCGCCGGGAACGGGGTCACACGGTGCTGGAGTTCCACGGGGAGATCGACATCCTCGCGGCGCTGGAGATCACGCCCCACCTGGACGCCCTCACGGGGCACCCGGAGCCGCAGATCGTGATCGACCTGCGGCCAGTGGACTTCTTCGACTGCTCCGGGCTGCGTCTGCTGTACCGCGCCAGGAGCCGCGTTCTCGACCGGGGCGGCCGGCTGCACCTGGTCTGCACCCGGCCGCTGACGCTGCGCGTCCTCAAGGTGACCGGACTGGCCCGGCTCCTGCCGCCCTCGGCGTCGCTGGACGCGGCGCTGGGGCAGCCGGAGGCCACGTCGGGCACGTTATGACCGTCGCCGACCGGACAGTCCGACCTCGGCCGGCTCCCCCTCGCTCACTGCAGGATCTTGGTGACCTGCCCCGCCCCCACCGTCCTGCCGCCCTCCCGGATGGCGAACTTCAGGCCCTCCTCCATGGCGACGGGCTGGATGAGCTGCACGTTCATGGTGGTGTTGTCGCCCGGCATGACCATCTCCGTGCCCCTGGGAAGGGTCACGACGCCGGTCACGTCCGTCGTGCGGAAGTAGAACTGCGGGCGGTAGTTGTCGAAGAAGGGCGTGTGCCGTCCGCCCTCGTCCTTCGACAGGATGTACGCCCGCGCCTCGAACTGCGTGTGCGGGGTGACCGAACCCGGCCTGATCACGACCTGCCCCCGCTCCACGTCGTCGCGCCTGACCCCGCGCAGCAGCAGGCCGACGTTCTCCCCCGCCCTGCCCTCGTCGAGGAGTTTGCGGAACATCTCGATGCCCGTGACGGTGGTCTTCGTCTTCTGCTCGTGGATGCCGATGATCTCGACCTCGTTGTGGACCTTCAGCACCCCGCGCTCGATCCGGCCGGTGACGACCGTGCCGCGACCCGTGATGGTGAAGACGTCCTCGATCGGCATCAGGAAGGGCCGGTCGACGTCCCGGACCGGCTCGGGCACGAACTCGTCGACGGCCGCGAGCAGTTCGAGAACGGAGGCGCTCCACTTCGGGTCGCCCTCCAGCGCCTTGAGCGCGGAGACCTGGACGACCGGAACGTCGTCGCCGGGGAACTCGTACTCGGTGAGCAGCTCACGCACCTCGAGTTCGACGAGTTCCAGGATCTCCTCGTCGTCGACCATGTCGGTCTTGTTGAGGGCGACGACGATGTACGGGACGCCGACCTGCCGGGCGAGCAGCACATGCTCCTTGGTCTGGGGCATCGGCCCGTCCGTCGCGGCGACCACCAGGATCGCGCCGTCCATCTGTGCGGCTCCGGTGATCATGTTCTTGATGTAGTCGGCGTGCCCCGGGCAGTCGACGTGCGCGTAGTGCCGGGCTTCCGTCTGGTACTCCACATGGGCGATCGAGATGGTGATGCCGCGCTGGCGTTCCTCGGGCGCCTTGTCGATCTGGTCGAACGGCGTGAAGGGGTTCAGGTCGGGAAACCGGTCGTGCAGAACTTTCGTCACGGCCGCCGTGAGTGTCGTCTTCCCGTGGTCGATGTGCCCGATGGTGCCGATGTTGACATGCGGCTTGGTCCGCTCGAACTTCGCCTTCGCCACTGCGAGCCCTCCTGATCACCTGGGTGACGCCGAGCGTTGCTGCGCCGCTTCCTGGCTGGGGGCCGAGCGAGGTGCCGAGCACTGAACGAGGTCAGGAAGGGTCGCTCTTCCTGTTTATTCGCTCGGAGGCGCGTCGAACAGGGCGCTGACGGACTCACCGTTGTGAATGCGGCGCACGGCCTCGGCGAGCGCCGGGGCGATGGAGAGGATCCGCAGCTTCTCGGTGTGCTCCTCGTCCGGCACCGGCACGGTGTTGGTGCACACGATCTCCAGGATGTCCTCCTGCTCGCTCAGCCGCTTGAGCGCGCCCGCCGCGAACAGCCCGTGGGTGCAGGCGACCCGGATGGATCGCGGCCCCAACTCGCGCAACCGCTCCAGGAGTTCGAGGACCGTACTGCCCTTGGCGATCTCGTCGTCGAGGACGATGACATCGCGCCCGGTGATCTCACCGATGACGGAGCTGATGCTCACCCGGTCGTCGGCGAACCGCTGCTTGGCACCGGCGGCCACCTGGGCGCCGATCAGCCGGGCGAAGGCCGCGGCTTCCTTGGCGTTGCCCAGGTCCGGCGACACGACCGTCGTACGCGACAGATCGTGACCGCGGAAGTGCGCGGCGAGCTCCCGCAGGGCGTGCAGATGGTCGACCGGCACCGAGAAGAACCCGTGGACCTGCGGGGAGTGCAGCGTCATCGCGAGGACGCGGCTGGCCCCGGCCGCCACCAGCAGGTCGGCGACCAGCCGCCCGCCCATGGAGATCCGCGGCATGTCCTTCTTGTCCGAACGCGCGTACGAATAATGCGGCATGACCACGGTGATCCGCCCGGCGGAGGCACCACGCGCCGCGTCGCACATCATCAGCAGTTCGACGAGGTGCTCCTGCACGGGGGTGACCAGCGGTTGCACGAGGAACACATCGCGCTCGCGACAGTTGGCCTGGAGCTGGACCTCCAGGCAGTCGTTGGCGAACCGGCTGACCCGGGTCGGGCTGAGGGGCACGCCGAGATGGGCGCAGACCTCTGCCGCCAGCTCGGGATGGGCACTACCGCTGAACACGGCGATGTCACGCACGACCGCTCCTCGCAAGATCGATCCGGGTGCGCCGCCGGTCGGCATGATCGACCCGGGATGCGTGCCTCATGCTACTGGGCTCCTGCTTTCGGGCCACGTCGACTACTCCCCGGAGCCCGTGGACCTCCCCGCTGAGGGAAGCGCCCTCATCTGTTGCTCGACGCCACCGCCCTCGTGCACCCATGCCGATCATTGTGCGCTGCCTTGTCGTGCGCGTTCTGTCCGGGCTGGTCGGGGGTGAGGTCAGGCGGAAGCTTCGATCGCCAGGCGGTGTGCGGCTTCGGAATGCAGGTCGTTGTGATCGCGCCGGTGAGGCGAGGCGAGCAGGCGGGTCAGGGCAACGGTTTCGGGGTAGGTGACGAGTTCGATGCGGTCCTCGGTGGGGCGGTGGGGGTCTCCGTAGGCGTCCTCGGCGATGGCATCCAGGCGTCGGGTCCAGCGCTGCCGGAGAGTGAGTGGCTCAGACGCTCGGAGCCAGTTCGCTGTGATCGCGCGGGCGCACAGGTAGTCCAGGGCGGTGAACGGGGCCTTGCGGCGGCAGACGAGTCGGTGGTGCCGCAAGTCGGCGTGGAGTATCTCGGGGAGCACGTCCAGGTGATGCTGGTCGCCGCCGTGTAGCCAGCGCTGGTGCCGCAGGCAGACCCCTTTGTGGGGATGCTGTGGGTGGCAGGCAATAGGGCTTCCGGCTTTCGGAGCCCCTCCCTACCCTCCGGTGTTCATGACAGCAGAACACGCGCAGCAGTCCCAGGGGCACAACGGACACAGCCGCAGACGCTTCCTGACGGCGACCGGGGGAACGGTCGCCGGATTCGTCGGCGGGGGGGCGGTCGGCGCCTTAGGGGCTGCCGGCAGCGCGGCCGCGGCCTCCTCCGGCAAGCGCGTCGCCGTCCTCGGCGGCGGAGTCTCCGGCCTCAGCGCCGCCCACGAACTCGCCGAACGCGGCTACGAGGTCACGGTCTACGAGTACTACGACGCCCTCGGCGGCAAGGCCCGCTCAATGGACGTCCCTGGGACCGGAACGGGCGGCCGCAAGCCGCTTCCCGGCGAGCACGGCTTCCGCTTCTTCCCCGGCTTCTACCGGAATCTGCCGGACACCATGCGCCGCATCCCCTTCCCCGGCAACGTGAACGGTGTCCACGGCAACCTCCGCAGCGGTACGGAGGCGTTGTTCGCGCGCGGCTCCGGCCGCCCGGACCTGCACTTCCCACTCCGCCGGGTCACCACCCCGCCCGCCCCCGGCGACCTCACCCCGTCCTGGATCCGCGACCAGATCCTGTCGGTGCTGGACCTCGCCACTCACCTGCCCGCCAATGAGGCCGCCTACTTCGCCGACCGCCTCCTGGTCCACCTCACCAGTTGCGACGCCCGCCGCGAGGACCAGTGGGAGAAGGTCGCATGGTGGGACTTCATCCGGGCCGGCGAGATGAGCCGCGAGTACCAGGTGCTCCTCGGCATCGGCCAGACCCGCAACCTCGTCGCCACCCGCGCCGAGATCGCCTCCACCCGCACCGTCGGCCGCGTCATCATCGAGGCCCTCATCCTGTGGGGCCTGCTCGGCCGCGGCATGGACGGCGACGCGGACATCGACCGGGTGCTGAACGCCCCGACCAGCGAGGCCTGGATCGACCCCTGGGAGAGGCATCTGCGCTCCCTGGGCGTCGAGTTCGTGCTCGGCACCGAGGTCCGGGAGGTGGTGTACGACGGGGGCCGGGTGACCGGCGTACGGGTGGCGGCGCGCGACGGCAGTCGGCAGCGCACCATCACCGCCGACCACTACGTCTGCGCCCTCCCGGTCGAGCACGCGCGCGTGACCTGGGGCCCGGCCCTGCGCGCCGCCGACCCGCAGCTCGGGCGGTGCGACGCGCTGAAGACGGACTGGATGACCGGCGTGATGTTCTACCTGCGCACGCCCACCCCCGTCGTGCACGGCCACATCAACTGCCTCGACTCACCGTGGGCGGTCACCGGAATCGGCCAGATGCAGTTCTGGGACGTACGGGACTTTTCGCGCGACTACGGAGACGGGCAGGCCCACGAGTGCCTGTCCACGATCATCTCCGAGTGGGACAAGCCCGGCATCCTGTACGGCAAGACGGCCCGTGAGTGCACCAAGGACGAGATCGTCGCCGAACTGTGGGCCCAGCTGAAGGACGGGCTGAACGACTCCGGCAAGACAACACTCAGGGACGAGGACCGGCTCGGCTGGTTCATGGACCCGGCAGTGACCGGCCTCGGCGGCCCCGATCCGCAGAACCGCGAACAACTCCTCATCCACCCCACCGGCACCCTCTACCACCGCCCGTCGGCGAGGACAGCGGTGCCGAACTTCTTCCTCGCGGGCGACTACGTCCGTACGGACGTGGACCTGGCGACCATGGAGGGCGCCAACGAGTCCGCGCGCCGCGCCGTCAACGCACTCCTGGACGCGGATAATTCGGGCGCCGAACGGTGTCACATCTGGGAGTTGTTCCGGCCTCCGGAGATGGAGCCCCTGAAGCGGGTCGACGAGGTGCGCTACCAGCTGGGGCTGCCCAACACCTTCGACCTGGGATAGCACCTGGAACCGACTTGCGCCGGAAGGGCCGCTGCCCGAGCGGCTGCGGCCCTTCAACCGAAACGGCGTGCTGCTGCTAGACCATCCGCACCGCGCCGGACGGGGGGTCGTACGACAGCGGCTTGCGCTCAGTACAGGCGTACGGCCACCGCTTGCCCTTTGTGGGCCCTGTTCTCGTATAGCTACCGCCAGGTGGCGTGTAGCGCTGAGTAACTACTTGGGGCTGTGGTCGCGCTGCTGGAGGGCGGCGAAGTCGGCGCGGGCTGCCTCGACAGCCTCAGAGTACGCCTGGAACCGCGGACTGACCGATACCGTGGCCACAGCCCAGCGCTGCCGGGTTCCGAGCAGATCCAGCCGGACCTCATCATCCCCATTTGAGTGAGAACAAGTTCTGCGAACCGAATCGGCACTTCGCGCCCGCCTGGAGGACGCCCTCGCCGCACGCGACACCGTGCAGGTCCGTCACCCGGGATGCTGAAAGTCCCGGGCAACGTCGCTTTCACCACAGCGCGGTGAGTTCGGCGGCGTCGCGGCCGAGGCGCTTCATCTCGTACACGGTGAAGATGACGCGGCGGTGCTGGGTGTGGGCCTTGATCTGGCGGGCGAGTGCGAGCGCGGTAGAACGGGCGCGTGACGCTTCGTGCTGCATCGTCGACTGCAGCCGACCCGCCAAGGGCCTCCGTGGTGCCGGTCATGCTGCGGGCTCCCCCTGGTGACACCGGTGATCATCAGCGTTGGGCCTCCGCCGCCGACCAGAACCTCCAGTCCATACTTCGCGCAGGATATTGGGCCGGCCATCCGGGAACCGTTGCCAGCGCCGCGGCCATCTTCGGTGGAGGTGTCAAATGCTGGGAACGGCAGCGTGCATGGTACCGGAGCCTGGTCGGCTGGCACGCGACCTTTATGGCCGCCTGGAATCAAGATTTCCGCCGTCCTGAAGCGAACGAAGCGCTCGGACACACCAGATCCCCTGGCGTACGGGAAGGCCCACACGGTAGTCACCAGAAGAGAAAGCCAAGTGTCGGTGGAGCAGAGCATCGGGGAAAACTCTTACCAGGCAACGTGCACTGGTTTCGAGGCGTCCTTGGTCGCACGGTCAAGGCCGCGTTCCGCGACTTCCCCGAGGTCGGTGAAGAGATGGCCGTCCATGTTCATACCCGCGTCGATCCGCTGATCGTCCAGCATGGCCTGAGCCCGGATCCACCGGCTTGATTCCCGGTTGATCGTTTCGGGGTCGTGCAGGCCGTGTTGGGGCTGAGTTGCGGATTCGGGCATGGGGTGGCCGCTGGTCTGCCCAGCTCTTCCACTCTGTCCACAGGTCTCGGGCCCTTTCGGGCAGGTCGGTCAGGGAGCGTCAGAGGGCCGGCGGTGCATGCACCGTGCTGAACAGCTGGGTGAAGTCCTCGCTCCAGGGCCAGCGCTCGGGCAGGTGCAGGGTGAGGCGGCGGGCGGAGCGGGCCAGGCGGGCGGGCACGTTGATCAGGCGATCACGGATGGTGGCGGTGGTCGCCCTGGCATGGAACGCGGAGGCCAGGGCGCCGGCGGCGCGGGTCAGGTTGTGTGCCAGGGCCGCCAGGGCGAGTCACGCGGCATTGGCCTGGAAATGACCGGACGGCGCGTGGGCGAAGCCGCTGTTCTTGACATCGGCGATCACCTGCTCGACGACAGCGTGCCGGCGGTGATCACGCTCGGCATCCCTCAAGGCGAGCGGGGAGTCGGTGAACGCGGCGTGGTAGCGCCAGGTATCGAAGAGCGTGCCCTGCCCGGCGGGGACGGTACCGGCGCTCAGGCGCTTGACGCGGCGCGCGATCAGTCGGGCGGTGACCTGCTGTTTCTTCGGCTTGGAAGTGAAAGCGGTGTAGCGGATCTCGGCTATCTCGGCGTCGGAGATCCAGCACTGGCCCTCCTCGTCCCAGACCGCTTGGGGATATTTGATCGGTGTCCAGGCGTCCTCGTCGATGCGGGCGATGGTGGCTTTGACGGAGGCGTTCATCCGCATGGTGATGGAGAAGCGGGCACCCAGGGCCCGGCAGGCGTTGATGACGTCGGCGCCGTAGAACGCGGAGTCCGCCCGCAGCACCTGCAGGCCGCTGGCGCCGCAGGCGCGTGCGGTGCGGATGGTCTCAGCGACGAACGCTGCCGCCCCGCGCGCGGAGTTCGAGGGTCCCTTGCGCAGCCTGGTGGCGGCGATCACGGGGGCGGACAGGGGTGTGGAGACGACGCCGAGCAGTGCATTCAGGCCCTTGACCTTGCTGTATCCGTATCCGGCGCCCTGTTTGGCGTAGCCGTGGGTGCGGCGGATGGTGTCGTCGATGTCCACGTAGGCGGCCTGGTCCGCGCCGGGCAGCAGCGGGGTGTGACGGGCCAGTTCGTGCAGGAACCGGCGGGCCACGGCGTGCAGTTGCTTCACATGCCCGTGGGTGAAGGAGCGCAGGAACGACCCCAGCGTGGACGGGGCCCGCACTCCGGAGAACAGGCGGCCCATCGCGCCGTGCCGCAGCCGGTCCATGTCGTCGATGCTGTCGGCGCCCGCGGCCATGCCGCCCACCAGCGACATCAGTTTCGCCGCTGGGAAGGCGCCGGTGCCGTCCTTCGAGGCGGGCAGCCGGACGTGCTCGCCGGCCAGCTTGGGCAGACCGCACCGCTCGGCCAGCCGCACCACCGGCTCCAGTCCGCCGTACGCGATCAGGTTCGGGTCGTCGAACGCGGATGAGACCGCCGCCGCGGCATGGGAAGAGTTGCATCTCGGAAGTGCCTTGTCGATCTTGCCTGATGTGGTCCTAGAAAAACCCCATCATCGCAGGTCGCAAGGCACTTCTTCGTTTCTGGGTGAACCATCCACCGGCATCAAGCCGGTGGATCCGGGCTCAGCGGCGGTGAAGCCGCCAAAGGAGTGGCCGAACATGCCGACCTTGTCGAGATTCCACCCGCGCCTTCCCAGCTCGTCGAGGACGAACCGGGCATCGCCGAGGCGCGCTTCGGCCGCCTTGCCCAGCTGGTCCTTGGAGATCCCAACGGGATTCTCGACCCGTCCGCCCGGAAACTCCACGGCGGTCTCAAAGCCCTCGCTCTCAACTGCCACTGAAAGTGATCTTCAGCGAGAAAACCTCATTGATTAAAAAATAAACTGGAAGAATGGGTTCCCTTCATTTTGCGGAATGGCCGATACCCTATTCGGTTCATTTTGTCGTGGCCACACATTGTGGCGTAACCACGAAAACCCAGGAGGGAATGTGCGACGACAGCCGAGCCCCTTCATGGCTGCACAGTCGAACGCGGGTCCATGTGCCGCCGCGCCAGAGGCGCCAGCGGCTGCGGCAATGGGGTCGGCGGATGCTTCATGGCTCCGCCCTTGTCGCTCAAGCGGCAGGCGGCCATCAGCCACAGCACCCAATTCGCAGCGGGCTCGGCCATGTCGACGGCGCAGGAGATGGGTGTCGTCCACTGCCCGTTCCTTGACCCAGATTCGGCTCCCGGGGCAGACCACACAGCGGTCACCCCCCGGTCAAGACGGCTGCGTCCAACTGCCCGTGACAGAGTGGGCAAATGACCACGGACCGCGAGCGCTCAGCCGATCTCCGCCCCGAACCCTGGTTGGACACCTCCCCAGCCCACGGAGATCTCATCGCGGCGAAGGTGCTCGTCTACGACCGCTGCGGGTTTGCCTGCTCACAGCCGGTCCCCGAAGCCGAGAGTGCCGAGTACGCTGCCCACGAGTTCACCCTCGACGGCCTCGCCGTCCGGTTTCGCGCCGCCAAGACGACCCCCATCAAGGCTGGCCAGTTCGTCACCGTCTGGAAGAGGTCCCCGGCCGGGCCCATCCAGCCCTTCGATGCCACGGACCCCGTCGACCTCTTTGTCATCAGCACCCGCGACGATCACCACTTCGGCCAGTTCGTCTTTCCCATGGACGCGCTCCGCCAGCATGGCGTCGTATCAGCAAACGGTTCCGGGGGGAAACGAGCCTTTCGCGTCTACCCGCCCTGGGTAAGCCCTGCCAACCGCCAGGCCAGCAGTGCTCAAGCGTGGCAGCTGGGCTTCTTCCTGCACCTGCAGCAGGACGGGCCTATCAACCTGACCCGCGCCCAAGAGCTCTACCACCCGCAGGGCAACACCGGCATCGGCCAGCCGTCACACCACCGCTGATCACCTACGACCCAACTCCTACGCTGCGCACGTGACTCCGGAGCCCGTCGAGCCTTGCGCTGTCCCCGCACCGATCCACCCCAAACCGGCCGCAGCGGACTCGTTCCGTGGCCTGTGCGCCCCCCGGTGGCGGCCGGGGAGTTCATCGGCCGGATGCCCCGTCCGCGAGGATTGTCTATGGTTCGGGGTGGTCCATGCAGATCACATGGGGTGCTCCGGCTTCAGGCAAGTTGGGCACGTAGGACGTCGGGAGTGTTTCGACCGAGACACTCCCGGGACTTCCGTTCGAGGCGCGGCAGCACGTCTACGAAGTGGTTCGGCCGAACCACGTCCTGGATGGCCGCTCGGCGGCGACGGGCCGGCGGCTCTGTCGAATCCGTACCGCTGCCGGGTGCGCCCGCTCGGTGGCCGCCCTGAGTAGGGTCGGGGACCGGTCAGCCCGTCTGCCCCACCCCGGGCTGACCAGCATGCCCGGGCTGGGCTACCGTTTCGCTCCATGAAGGCTGGCATAGCACTGACGCTGGTCATCGTGGGGGCAGCCGCAGTGGTGGGTTCCGCCGCGGAGGAGACCTATCCGAGCAGAAGCAGCGGTCGCAGCAGCTACGGCAAGTCCGGCGAGCCGGGCCAGACCCCTCAGGACCAGGACCCCTCGGCGAATGCCCCCGCCCAGGACGGCACCGCGTACACCCCGCGCAGGACCGATGAGAACGCCCGGATCGGCACGGTCTTCGAGAAGGACGACCACGGCGCCCACTTCTGCACCGCGAGCGTGGTACAGAGCCCCGGCCGGAACATGCTGATCACCGCGGCCCACTGCGCCTTCGACGCCGACGCCGGGAAGCCGGTGGACGACCTGGTCTTCGCCCCCGACTACCGCAACGGCAACGAACCCACCGGCCTGTGGAAGGTCAACAAGGTCGTCGTCGACGACCGCTGGGCCACATCGCAGGACGAGGACCTCGACGTCGCCTTCCTCACGGTCGGCCCGAAGGACGGCAAGGACATCCAGGACGTCCTGGGCGGCAACAGCCTCGGCACAGACCGCGGCTTCAACAACGAAGTCGAGATCACCGGCTACCCCACCAGCCGTGACACCCCGATCTCCTGCCAGAACCGCACCACGAAATTCAGCGACACCCAACTGCGCATCCAGTGCACCGACTTCGAGGGCGGAACGAGCGGCAGCCCCTGGCTCGCCGACTACGACCCCAAGAGCCACACCGGCACCGTCATCGGCGTCCTGGGCGGCCATGAAGGCGGCGGCGACGAGAACGACGTCTCCTACGCCGCGTACTTCGACAACAACATCGCCAAGCTCTACCAACGCGCCCAGGACAAGGACGGAAACTGACCCCGGCCTCCCGCGCCCTCGCACGGCCGCCGAGAGCCTGACTGCGGCTGGGTGACTGCTGAGACAGGGGATGCGCATCTGTGGGAGGCGATCGCCGCACTGCGCACGGGAATCGACTCCAACGACCCCGGAATGCCTGTCGTTCCTTTTCCTCGACGTCGTCGGCCGGCGCAGGCGGCCGCCACCGCCGTGGCGAGGTCGGGCGCCCGCACCGCGAGCAGTCCGACGGCTTCCGTGATGTACCGGTACACCGTGCTCACACCCACCTCGAACCCGGCCGCGAGCTGCGCGTAGGTGTGCCCCAGGCGCAGGTGTGCCAGCACCAGCAGCGCCTGGCGGCCGGCGGACAGCCGGCGCCACCGAGTCCCGCGCGCCGCCCGATGCGCGGCCAACCGGTCGGTCAGGAACCGCAGGTGCCGGGTGGACAGGTCGAGGGCCGAGGGGTAAACAAGCACGTGAAGCTCCTGGTGGTACAGGCGATCTTGGTCGTGAACCCGTCTACCAGGAGCTTCATCGCGTGCGCAGACCAACTGGCGTATTCGACAACCAAGTTGGCCGTTCGACAGGATCGCTGCGAGCTCTGTATAGGCTGGTGCGCGTGGATGTGACGGGGTGTCTTGGGTGTGACCTTCTGACCGGGCGCCGGGAATTGCCCGGGGGTGTCCTGCACGAGACCGCTGCGTGGGTGGTGAACCACGTCGTCGGTCCGATGAATCTCGGCACCTTGATCGTCGGCCCGCGAGATCACGTCGTGGCCATCGCAGAGCTCGACGACACGGCGGCGGCGGAACTCGGCCCCTTGCTACGCGATACCGCTCGTGTCGTGGAGACGTTGTGCCGGCCAGAGCAGACCTACGTCTGTATGTGGTCGCACGGCCGCGACGCGCGCAAGCACCTGCATATCGCGGTCCAGCCGGTGACCGCCGAGGTGCGGGCCCGCTACGGCGGGCTGCGCTCCGAGCAACTCCAGGCCCGGATGCTGGCCGACGGTGACGAGCCGGACATCACGGAGGTCGAGCAGTTCTGCGAGCGGGCTCGCGAGCTGTTCCGAGCGATCACCGACAGCGGCGCCGCACACCGCAGCTGATCATCGCGCGGCCTCAACGTGAGGTTGGCAAAGGCTCACTGTTCGACCGTCAGCAGGCAGCGCGAATTCTCGACGATCTTCGGGCTGCTGATTTGCTCGATCGTGACGTGGTCCTCGGTGCCATGGCCGCCCAAGGCGTCAGCCTCAACCGCCTGACACGCCTCGGCCGGCTCATCGGCACCTCCAGTGGCCGGTAATGACCAACCTCCGCTCCGGCGCGGGGAACCAGCCACGGGCTCGTGTCGCTCTGCCCGCGGTGCCGACGGCTGGCCGCAAAACTCACGCACCGGCTCGCCGTCCACGCCGCTGCCCGATTCCGGCTCGGGTGAGACGGGCCCGGCGCTGCGGGGTCGCCCTCCGAGTCTTGTCAGCTCTGCGGCCGCCGTTCGCGTGAACGAGCTGGCTGCATCGGAAGCCGGCCAGAGCAACTTGTAGCGACGGAAGCTTGTTACGAGCTGCACGGTCCCGTGCCCGGCCACGTGCAGCTCGGCATGGATGCGCGTCGAGGTCCGCTGAGACGCATCGCCATCCCTCCGAGCACCCGAAACGGACCCAGGGCCGGCGTCAGCCCGGCGGACGAAGTCCGGTCAGCGTGACCGCGACGAGGCGCCGGACCGCCGACTTGGAAGCGAGGGCACCGGCCGCGGCTAGGGCGTGCAGGCAGAAGCTCGCCAGTTCGTCCGGGGAGACGTCGTCCCGGATGTCCCCGGCCTGCGCACCCTCGGCCAGCAGTTCCCGGAGGAAGTGCTGGAGGTGCTGCTCCGCTCCGGCGACGTGCCCGCCTCGGTGCAACAGCGCTCCGAGTTCCGCGCCGTGGCCGTGGCGCCGCTGCTGGATGAACGCGTACGCCTCGAGTACCCGTTCGAGCCGCTCGCCGGGGCCGCCGGGGCCGTGCCGGAGTTCGGCGAGTTCGTGGAGGTGTCCGGAGATCTGGCGCTCATGCCAGGCCACCATGATCGATTCGACGTCCGGGAAGTACTTGTACAGCGTGGCCCGGCCGATACCGCTCTCCCCGGCGATCTTCGACATCGTCACCGCACGCAGCCCGTGCTCCATCACCAGCGCCGCCGCGGTCTCCAGAACCGCTTCGCGTACGGCGCGGCGATGCTCCTCGATGGTCTCGTTCCACAGCTTCGGCACCGCCCCAGCATACGACCCGCCCATGTCGATACAGAATGGATTGACAGCGACAGAGTGTATCGATAAAAGTTGGGTTGTTACGGGGACCTGGACGCCCGCCCCTTGCGGACACCGCCCCGACGGGAAGGACACCCGCATGACCGGCTCACCCCACCGCCCCGGCGGCCTGGCACCGCATGAGCCCGATGACCTCTACGCCGTCCCGCCGCCCTGGGACATCGGACGGCCGCAACCAGCGTTTCTCGCCCTGGCCAAGGTCGGCGCTCTGCGGGGCCGGGTTCTCGACGTCGGCTGCGGAACGGGCGAACACGCCCTCATGGCCGCCGGACTCGGCCTCCACGCCACCGGCGTCGACCTCGCCTCCCGAGCCCTGCGCACCGCCGAGACCAAGGCACACGACCGCAGCAGCAAGGCTCGCTTCCTCCGTCACGACGCCCGCCAACTGGCCGGCCTGGGCGAACAATTCGACACCGTGCTCGACTGCGGCCTCTTCCACGTCTTCGACGATGACGACCGCACCGCGTACATCGACGCCCTGCGGTCCGTGATCCCGCCGGGCGGCCGCTTCTTCATGCTCTGCTGCAGCGACCGGGAGCAGAGCAGCTGGGGGCGCGTACACAAGGTGACGCGGGAGGAGATCGAGGCCGCGTTCGCCGACGGCTGGCGGATCGAGTCCATCGAGGCCACCACGATCGAGATCACCACCGACCCCGACGGCCTCCGGTCCTGGCTGACCGCCGCCCACAGGATCTGAGTTCTCCGCCCGCGACCGAGCCGAGGAAGTCCATGCTCACCGCCGAAGCCCACATCGATACCGAACGCCCCAACCGCTACCTCGTACAACTGTGCAAGCACTTCGCCAACAAGGGTCGTCATCTGGGCCATCGCCCACGCACCCACCGCGGCGGTGACGCTCAGGCACCGTCCGAGACCCACACATCTCCCGAGATTCGGCCCGACCAGATCCACGTCGAATGGACCGACACCCAAGGAACGGTCCGCCTGCCTTGGGGCACCTGCGCCCTCCAGGCAGCCCCAGGCGCGTTGACACTGCGCGCCCAGTCGCCGGACGAGGAGAGTCTGCGGCGACTGCAGGACCTCGTCACCACCCACCTCAGCAGGTTCAGCAGGCGGGATCCGCTGCGGGTGGACTGGCAACGGCCCGAAGCGCCTGCCGTTCAGGCCGCCGCGTCGGCTCCCGCGGTTCCCCCACGGGGCGCGGCGTTGCGCCGCCGCCATGACGGGTGGACCGGGGTCGCCACAGTCGTAGCGGTGGCCGCTGTCGTGGTCGCGCATCTGGGGCTGGGCGGGGTCGTTCTGGCAGACACGAGGTGGACTGGTTGGGCCGTCGGCTTCGTCGTCACGGCTGCCGTGGTGAAGCTCGGCATCGTCGGCAGTCTCGCCGTACGTCGCGGCCGGCGCCGTACCGGGTAGGAACCGGAGCCCCGGCATAACATACCCCCGGGGGGATACACACCCCGTGAGCACTACCGCCTCCGGAAGGGTGCGGGTCTGTGGATGCGACCGGGCACGCTCTGTCCATCGCCGGATCGATGACCCGGGAGGTCACCTGGGCGCTGTTCCTCGTCCTCCTCCTCGTACGCGGCCGTGGCCCTCGCGCGCTCCCTCTTCCGCAAGGGCGCCGGCTTCACCGCGGCCATGGCCTTCGAGATCGCCTCCACCAACATGGGGATCACCTGGAACTACACGACTTGACTCAACATCGCGTTCCTCCCGCTGGCCGCGGGTCTGCTCGTACAGTTCTGGCGCACCGGCGGCCCAGCGATGCTGCAGATAATCGGCGGCTCACCCGCTCACGCTGAACACGAGCACGGCGGCGACCGTATGTACAACGGACACCATCACTGAACCGACCTCTCACGCCTATCTGGGATGAGCCCGATGACGAGCCCGCAGCAGCAAGCTCCGCGACCGCCTGTCGGGCGGTGGCGGGCGCTGCTCGTGCTCGGACTGTTGGCAGGGCTGCTCGGCATGCACGCCCTGGCTCCCGGCGGTGGCCTCCACAAACACGAACGCGCCGAGCGACAGGACACGGTGGCGGCGGTCAGCGCCCCTCATGACTGCTCCGGAGACGGCCACTGCGGCGGAGGCCACCTCCAGCACGCCGACTCGACCTGCCTGTCAGGTGCAGTGACCGACGGGCCGGCATTGCCTGCCCTAGTTCCCGACCCGGTAGCCGTACCGGTACGTGCCGACACCGTGTGCTCGTACGCGGCTCCGGCCCCGGACGGCGCCCGCGCCCCACCGTCCCTGGCGGAACTCCAACTCCTGCGGATCTAGACACCGCGCGCCACCGCGCCCACTGCTCAGCGACGCGGTGCGCCTCGGCACATCCAGATCCCTTTCCCACAGCAGGAGTTCCCGCATGCGCAACACCCGTACCCTCACCCGCCGCGCCACTCTCGCGGCTACGGCTGTCACCGCCACTCTCGTCCTCGCCGCCTGCGGCAACGACAGCGACAGCGCGAGCAGCGGGCACGAGGGCCACAGCTCCGCGTCCTCGTCCGCGAGCGCCGGCACCACCACCGCAGCGCACAACGCCCAGGACGTCTCCTTCGCACAGGGCATGATCCCGCACCACCAGCAGGCCCTGGAAATGGCGAAGCTCGCCGCCGACCGAGCCTCCTCCGCCGAGGTGAAGGACCTCGCCGCGCGCATCGAGAAGGCCCAGGACCCGGAGATCCAGACCATGAGCGGCTGGCTCAAGTCCTGGGGCAAGGACGTACCGACGTCCGACAGCTCGATGGAGTCGATGCCCGGCATGGACCACTCAGCGCACTCCGACATGCCCGGAATGATGGACAGCAAGGACATGGCCAAGCTGGAGAAGGCCTCCGGCGCGGACTTCGACACCATGTTCCTGACCATGATGATCGAACACCACAAGGGCGCCATAGAGATGGCCACCACCGAGAAGGACAAGGGCGAATACGGACCCGCCACGTCCATGTCCGACGGCATCAGCACCGCGCAGACCGCCGAGATCACCGAGATGAACAAGCTCCTCGGCAAGAACTGACACTCCCCGGGGAGGGTGCCGGTGCGGGCACCGGCACCCTCCTCCACTGCACCGACGAGGCGAACACGGGCGATCCGAAGAACCCGAACGACGAGCGCGTGGCCGATGCCCAGCGCGCCCACTGGCAGGCGGCCTACACCCAGCACCCGCAGATGTACGGCACGGAGCCATCCGAACCCGCACGTCATGCCGCCGAGGCCTTCCGTGCCGCCGGCGCAAGCACGGTGGTCGAACTCGGCGCGGGGCACGGCCGGGACGCCCTGCTCTTTGCCCGCAAAGGTTTCACCGTGCACGCCACCGACTTCAGACTTCAGTGCCACCGTCCTGGAACAACTCACGGCAGCCGCCCGGGAATCCGGCCTCGCCGCCGCAATGGCATGGCGGCGCACTCGGGGGTGTAGCCCAGGGCTTGGGCTGTGACGGCGGACAGCATTTCCTGCGCGGATCGTGGCGAGCCGCGTCGGCAGATCCTCGGGCCGCGTCGGCCGACCGGCCGGGTCCTGCGGAAGCTGGGCGGCGGCCGCGGTGCAGTCCGGCGCCCCAGTGCTGAATCTGGAGCGCGCCCTGGACACTGCCCAACGATCTCCATCTGTATCAGAGTGCAGTACGCGAGGTAATGTCCGTTTCGGGCTTGGAGTTGGGTGAAGGTCGCTGGTCAGCGGGGTGGACCGAAGATCAGGTGCGAGGCTGAGTGAACAGGCCGGGTTCGGGTTCGGCGAGGACGCCCCGGACGACCAGGCGCTTCAGCTTGGACCGGATGCCTTCGGTGTGCTTCGGGAGGATCGGCGGGTCGAGGGCCTCGCACAGGTCGCGGGCCCGCAACGGGCGGCCCGCGTCGGCGAAGGCTCGGGTCGGCTAATCGCCGGTTCTTCTCCCGCAGTTGCCACCGCAGCAGGTCGTGGACGGTCTGGTCGGTGCCGTCGTCGCGCCACTTGTAGAAGTAGTACTTCACCGCCCCCGCGGGCGGCAGATCGTGGGGCAGCAGGTCCCACTGGCAGCCGCTGCGGTTCTGATACAAGATCGCGTTCACGATCTCCCGCATCGCGTATCTGCCCTGGTGGCCGCTGACCGACGGATGCGCGACCTTCCATGCTGTGATCACGGGTTCGACCAGGAGCCACTGCTCGTCGGAGACGTCACTGGAGTACGGCTTGCGCATGCTCGTGCCAGAATTCAGCGAATCGCGGACGTCTGACCGGCAACGATTCCCCAACGTACACACCATCGAGCTATGACAAGCCGGACGGAAGATCACGTACTGCACTCTGACGACCATGATGTTGACGATCCCGACGGCTCCGAAACACGCGGGCACGATGGCGTCCGGACCAAGGTCACCTGGGGCGCCGGCAGTACAGCCGCCGCCCTGGCCATGGTCTTCAAACTCGTCGAGTCCGCCCAGGAGCGATGGCGGGCCGTGAGTGCGCCCCGCCTCCTGGCTCTCGTCCGCGCGGAGTCCGTTTCGAACGCGGACACTTTGTGGAACGAGCCCAGCCGCACGTCGCATGAGCGTGGGCGCTCATGCCTATTTGTTCCCCACGACTTCGTCAAGCAGCCGAGGTGATGAGCGCGACAGTCTGGCGCCGATCTGAAGAAGGCCCTGATCGAGATGGGCCGCAAGCACCGACGGGACATCCGTCTCGTGCATCCTGCACACACCACCATGGACCGCGCATCGTGCGGAGCGAGAACCAAGCACGCACTGCCGTTGTCCGGGCGCACCTACACCTGCACCGCGAGCGGAGTCGTCTCCCCAGAGACAAGAACTCCGCCCGCGTGATGCTCGTCCGGACAGGTCTGAACCCGGTTGGTGCCGAGGGCGTAAGACCACCGGGAGCGCCGCTCCCAGAGGCGGCCTGAGCCAGGAATCCCCGCTCAGCCCTGAAGGAAGGAATCCCCTCCCTTCAAGGAGGGGAGCAGTCAAAGCCGGGACAGTGTGCTTGCGGCGCCATCCTGGAACCGGCCGCTTCGGGACCGCCCCGGTGTCAGGCAGTGCGGACGGGTCAGTGACCGCCCGCGTCGACGACCTCGATGTCCTCGATGTTCTGCTCGATCGCGTCGGTCGGCAGGGCCACGCGGATCGCCCAGTGGTAGATCGCCAGGGAGAACACGGCCACGACGGCGATGTCCGTCCACATCGGCAGGTTGCCCTGGCCGCCACCGAAGGTGCCCTGCCAGGAAATCACACCGATGCCGAGCAGGTAGACCGGCAGCCACTGGGCGGACTTCCAACTGATCCGCGGAGCGTTCGGCAGGCCCTTCTTGGACGCGTAGAGGGCGTAGCCGCCGAGCAGGAGGTAGCCCAGGACGATCGCTTCGCCCAGCTTCTCCAGGGTCTGCCAGCCGCTCCAGTAGATGATCAGGCTCGCAACGATGAACGCCAGTGGGGAGAGCACACCCCCGAGCGGCAGCCGGTAGCTGCGCTCACGGTTCGGCAGGCGCCTGCGCAGCGCGCCGAAGGCCAGTGGAGCGCCCGCGTACATCAGCACGCTGGCGGAGGTGATGAAGCCGACCAGCTGCTGCCAGCTCGGAAACGGCAGGAAGCAGACCACGCCGGTGACGAAGGACATGATCAGGCCGTACACCGGGACCCCGCGTGCGTCCGTGCGCTCGAAGACGCGCGGCGCGTAGCCGTTCTTGCTCAGACCGTAGGAGATACGGGAGGTGGAGGTGGTGTAGATCAGACCGGTGCCGCCCGGGGAGACGATGGCGTCGAAGTACAGCACCACGGTCAGCCAGCCCAGACCGACAAGGGTGGCCAGACCCGCGAAGGGGCCACTGATACCGACGAAGTCGAGCTTGTCCCAGCCCTTGGCGAAGCTGCTGCCGGGCAGCGCGCCGATGAAGACGACCTGCAGCAGGACGTAGATCAGCGTGCCGATGGCCACTGAGCCGAGCACCGCGCGAGGGATGTCGCGCTTGGGGTTGCGGCTCTCGCCCGCCAGCTGGATCGCCTGCTCGAAACCGAGGAGGGCGAAGACGATGCCGCTGGTGCTGATCGCGGCGAGCACGCCCTTGGAGCCGAACGGCGCGAAGCCGTGCGAGGTGAAGTTGCTGCTGTGGAAGTGGGTCGCAGCGAGGGTGAAGATGGCGAGCAGCGGCACGAAGATCTTCAGCCAGGTGGCAGCGCTGTTGGTCCGGGCCAGCACCGAGACACCGAGGAAGTTCACGGCGACGAAGACGCCCATGAGGATCACCGCGACGATGAAGCCGCTCGTCGTCAGGGTGCCGTTGTCATTGAGGAAGCTCTGGGCGAAGTGCCAGTGACCGGCGTAGCCGATCATGGCCTCGACCTCGATCGGCGCCACGGTCGCCGCCTGCAGCCAGGCGAACCAGCCAAAGGACATGCCTGCCAGGCCGCCGAAGGCGTAGTGCGGGTAACGGGCGGTACCGCCGGCGACGGGGAACATTCCACCCAGCTCGGCATGAACAAACGCCAGCAGCACGATCGCGACCGCGCCGATGCCCCAGGAAATCAGAGCCGCCGGGCCGGCGGCGACGACGGCGTTCTTCGCGCCATACAGCCAGCCGGACCCGATGATCGAGCCGGCGGACGCCCAGAGCAGTCCGATCAGTCCGACGTTCCGTCGGAGGGAGCTGCGGTTCTGGCTCGTGCTTGGTGGGGCGAGCTGATCGACAGATGCCATGGGGCGGCCTCACGGTGTCAGTGGTGCGTTAAAGAGTCGCCACAGGCTAGGTTCGGAATGTCACCATGCAACAGCCCATAGAGCTGAATGGTTATTTTCATCACGTCACATTCATGTTCGTCTGCGCGGCTCGGTGACCACCGCTGGACGTGGTGGATCCCGTTCGGCGACCCGCCGGCGTGCATCTGACCCTGGCGGCGAAACCATGATCAGCATGCAGTCGTCGCCGTGGTGCCGACCAAGCCGTGGTCGCGGCCGGCCGCAGTCACCCTGCGTGAGTGGGCGCTGCGGGACCGCGAACGCCGTGGCATCACCGCCGCGGTTGCGAAGCCGGGCGCCCAGCCTCGGGGGGCGGTGCCGTCCGCCGATCCGGACGAGCGGGTGTGGCGGTTGGAGGCCCGGGTGGACGAGCTCGAGGCAAGTGAGCGCAAGCTCGCCACCGCGCGGGACATACTCCGCAAGGCGGCCAAGTATCTCGCCGGAGAGGCGAACCGGTGAGGAGCCGCTTCCGGTTCGTTGACGACCATCGGAACACCTACGAGGTGAAGCGGCTCTGCCGGAAGCACGCCGCGGCGTGCGGGCGCTGCGCGTGCGCCCCCTCGCATCCTGATGGCCGGTTCTTCGCGCTCAGAAATGGTACGGGGGCCCAACAATGGGCACGCGCTCAGCATCACAGGACTGGCGTACGGCAGGCTGAAGGGGCGGCAGTGATCCAGGTACTTCTCGTGCACGACGGATGTCTCGTCAGATCGGTCCTCGCGCAGTGGCTGTCACGGGAGCCCGACCTGCGGGTGGACGACGTCCCCTGGCGCCGGGCGTCCCGTCACGTGCGCGCGTTGCGGCCCGACGTGTGCGCGGCGGATCTGGACTGCTCGGACACGGCCGGCATTCCGCCCCTGGGCGATTTAGGTCTGCGGGGCGGCGGCCAGGTCCTGCCCCGCTTACTCGTACTTGCCACTGCGAACAGGCCTGGCCTGCTGAGACGGGCCCTGGAGGCGGGCGCGCTCGGCTACGTCGACAAGACGGGGACGCCCGAGCAGCTGCTGCGCGGAATCCGGAAGGTCGCTAAGGGGGAACGTTTCGTCAGCGAGTCGCTGGGGTTCGGATTCCTCAAGGCCGCCGAGATGCCGCTGACCCGCCGGGAGCTGAACGTGTTAACCCTCGCCGCCGAAGGGGCCTCCGTCGCGGAGATCGCCGGGAGCCTGCACCTGTCCCACGGGACCGTGCGCAACTACATGGCGGCCATCACCCGCAAGACCGGCGCCCGCAACCGCATCGACGCCATCCGCATCTCCCAGAGCCAGGGCTGGCTGTGAGAGCTGCCCGGGTTCCCAGCCACCCACGAGGTCGCGGTAGAGGGGCGAGCGGCGCAGCACCTCCTCATGCGTCCCGAAGGCCGTGCGCGGGCCGTCCATCACCAGCACCCGGCCGGCGCGGCGGGCCGAGCTGATGCGGTGGGCCACGACCACCAGGGTGCCGCCCGGCCGGGCCGCGAACGCCCGCTCCGCCCGTTCCTCCGCCACCGGGTCCAGATGGCAGGTCGCCTCGTCCAGCAGGACGAGGGGGGCGGACGACAGGTACGCCCGCGTGAGCGCGATGAGCTGACGCTCACCGGCCGACAGCGCCGCGGCATCCACGCTCGCCCCCGTCCCGCCCAGGGCGTTGAGCAGCGGTGTGAGCCCCACCGCCTCGGCCGCGGCGAGCAATTCCGCCTCGGGGACGGGATCCGGCCGCAGATGGGCGAGGTTCTCCCTGAGGCCGCCGCTGAACACGTACGCCTCCTGCGGGATCAGTACGCGCCCGGCGGCGGCCTCGCGGCCCGGCACCCGGCACCCGCAGATCCGTATGTCTCCGCGTACCGGCTTCAGCAGTCCCGCGACCAGCCCGGCCAGCGTGGACTTCCCGACCCCGCTCGGCCCTACGACGGCCAGATGGGCGCCGCTGGGCAGCGCGAGGGTGAGGTCGTCGACGACGGGGGCGCAGGCGGGGCCGTAGGAGAAGGTGAGGGACGTGAGCGCGAGGGCCGGGGGCACTGCCGGGGTGGTGGGGCAGGGTGGGGGGGTGTACGGGGCGTGTTCGGTGACGGGGGGGTGGGAGACCGCAGGCGGGGGCGGCGTCAGCCGGCGCAGCAGCACGGTCAGGCGCGAGCCGCTGGTGCCCAAGCCGTGGATGAGGCCGGTGAGGGCGGGGAGGAGCGACTGGCTGACGTAGGCGAGCGCGCCGAGCACGGCGCCGGGGGTGACCCCGTGGTCGAGGAGCCAGGGGGTGCCGGCCAGGAGCAGGACCAGAGGCAGGTGGCCGCCGAGTGCGAGACAGAAGACGCGGGCCACGCCCCAACGGGCCAGGGCGCGGGCCGCCCGCTGCTCGGCGTCGGCTAGGGCGCCGGCGTCCGCGGCGATCCGGTCCTCCGCGCCGGCCGCCGTGACGTCCCGCAGCCCCGGGCAGACGGCGCCCAGGTTCTCCGCCAGGGCCTCGTCGGCGGCGAGGTACGCCTCCTGCCGTCGCGCCAGCGGACGCAGGGTCGCTGCGAACAGAGCCACTCCGGCGGCGAGCGGCGGCACGACGGGCAGCAGCAGCAGCGGGGCGAGCGAGCACAGGCCCGCCAGCGCGCCGACGGACGTGAACACGAACGAGCGCGAGACCATCACCAGGCCCGCGAAGGTGTCCCGGGCGATCTCGACCTGCTGGGTCAGGCCGGACAGCGCCCCGCGGTCCCCCTCCCGCACCCCGCGCCGCACCACGCCGGTGACGAGCCTGTCCCTGAGCGGCTCCACCAGCGCGGCGACCGCCCCGTACACCCGTCCGGTGCCGTACGCGCCGACGAGTACGCCGAGCCCGGCTGCCGCGAGCCAGCCGAGCCCCACGGCGGCCCGTCCGGCCAGGAACCCGTCGTCCAGTGCACGCGCGAGGGCGTAGCCGAGGAGGAACGTCTGACCCGTCTCCAGCACCGACCAGCCGGCGAGCCGCACCATCGCCCGTCGGCCGACGTACGGCAAGCGCAGGGCGCGCAGGGCGCGGTGGCCCAGGTGTCCGTGCAGCCGGTGGAGTCCGTTCCGGTGGGTCACGCTCCTGCCTCCTCCTCTGCGGCCCCGAACACCGCCCGGTAGCCAGGCAGCCGCCGCCACAGCTGTGCATGCGTGCCCACCGCCCGGACCCGCCCCCCGTCCAGCCATGCCACCGTGTCGGCACGGGCGGCCGTCGCGGCCCGGTGGGCCACCACCAGCCGGGTGCCGGTCGCGGCCCTGCCCAGGACGGCCTCGGTGACCTGGTGCTCGGTCACCGTGTCGAGGCTGGAGAGCGCGTCGTCGAGGACGAGCAGACGACCGCGCTGGGCGAACGCCCGGGCGAGGCCCAGGCGTTGGGCCTCGCCGCCGGAGTGCGGGGCGTCGGCGACGGGCGTCGCATAGCCGTCGGGCAGGCGGCGGACGAACGCGTCGGCGCAGGCCGTGCGAGCGGCCTCCCGGACGCGGGCGGGAGAAGGGCAGCGCAGCCCCAGGGCGATCGTGTCCTCGACGGTCGTGCCCAGAAGGGCGGGGCGGTCGAAGGCGTACGCGACCGCCGCGCGCAGTTCGGCGCGGGAGAGGGCGGGCAGCGCGACGCCGTCCAGCAGCACCTCGCCGGTGTCCGGGTCGGTGAGCCGACCCGCGAGCGCGGCCAGCAGCGACTTGCCCGCACCGGAGCGGCCGACCAGGGCGAGCGTCGTCCCGCCGGGCACGACGAGGTCGACGCCGTCGAGCACCGTGCGTGCGCCGCGTCGGGCGCTCACCCCGCGCAGCTCCAGGTGGCCGGGGCCGTCGGGCGGCAGACTCCGGTCCCCGTGCGCAGGGGCGGGTTCCGCCAGGACCTCGCCCAGGCGGCGGGCCGCCGTGCGGGCGCGGACCAGGCCGGAGAGCTGCCCGACCAGCACGCCGACCCCGGTGGCGAGGACCGCGTAGCGGGAGGCCGCCAGGACGTCTCCGGCGGAGAGCCGGTGCCGGCTGAGCAGCATGCCCGCCACGGCCACGACGGCGAGGTGCAGCAGAGGCGCCACCGCCACCGCCCGCGCCGCCGCCCGCCCCTGTACCCGCCACATCCGCCGACCTGCCCGGGAGAGTTCGGGCAGCGGTCGCAGGATCCGTTCTGCTTCCCGGTCCGCCGTACCCGCCGCGCGGATGGTGCGGGTGCCGCCGACGGCCTCGGCGAGCGCGGACGCGATGCGCCCCTGCACCCGCTGGTAGTCGGCCACGCACGTCGAGGTGTCCCGGGCCAGGGAGCGCAGCAGGAGCGCCAGCAGCGGCGCGCCGGTAAGGAACGCGGCCGCGAGCCACGGGTCGATCACACCGAGCGCGACCACGCCCCCCACCGGGCCGGCGAGTGCGGCCAGCAGCGCGGCGCGGGCGCCGGGCGCCGTGCCGGCCTGGGCGGCGTTTCCCACGAGTCGCGCGACGAGGTCGCCGGGACCGAAGCGGAGCGTCGCACGCGGCCCCAGGGCCAGGACGTGACCGGTCACCCGGCGGCGCAGGAAGGCGGTGGTGCGGGCGTCGAGGGTGCCGGCGAGCACGGTCTCGCACGCGTCGAGCCCGGTCAGCAGCAGGACGAGAGTCGCGCAGATCAGCACCCAGCGGGTTGCCGGGGCGTGGGCGAGCAGGAGGTCCAGGGCCCGGCCGAGGGCGGCGGGCAACAGCAGTCCCGCGCCTGTCGCCGCCACGCTCACCAGGCAGAGCGCCGCCCAGCGGGGCCCGCTGTGCCGGCTCGCCGCGGTGAGCAGTCCACCGGTCGTCGGGTCCATCGACATCGCGCACCCCCTCGGAGCTTCCGCGCCTCTGCGTTTCTGCGTTTCCGCCCGATCGGGCGGACGACCCCGGGCGGCCCCATCCCTCGCGGGAGCGGACCGCCCGGAGTGTTCAGCGTGAGCCGTTCGTCAGAGCGTTCGGCACCGCTTCGTCAGAGACAGAGCAGAACGCTGGCCGCGCTGATGCACGACAGGAGGCTGACGGTGCTGTTGCCGCCGCCGGTGTGCTCGTCGGATTCCATCGTCTGCAGGTCGAGCAGGGCCATGGTGTGTCCTTTCGTCGGTGTCGGTTTTTCGTCCCGTGGGGACAGGGTTGCGTCACGACTCCGCCGGATGGCAGAGCCATGTCATAGGGGCCGCCGATGCGGCGGCGGAAGGAACGGCAGGTGCGCGGCAACGCCCTCGTCGCCCGAGCCGAAGGCTGCGGCGAGGGCGAGCAGCGCGCCCGCCGTTCCAGTGGCGAGGTCCATGGAAAGGCGCATCATCTGGTGCCCGGGGAAGGCGAGTTGGCCCTGGTACGGCATCGCCGACCAGCCCAGCCCGGCGATCTGCTCGTCGAGCCGCGCCCGCGTCGCCCCCGGCGCGGTGGTGCGGGCGAGGTGCAGGATCATCCCGGCACGTCCCTGGAAGAGGCCGGGCTGCGCGTAGAAACGGGAGGTGGCCGCAGTGAGGATGCCGGCACGGGCCCGCGCGAACTCCGCGCCGGCGTCCGGAACGTGCGCCGCATAGTCGTCGAGCATGAGCCCCACGCCCACGCTCCCGTCCCCGAGATACGGCATGGTCCGCCACCCCTCGTCGACCTCCACCGCGCCCCCTTCACGCTCGGCACAGCACTCCAGGTCCCGCCGCAGCGCCACGCCGACCGCCTCCAGCAGCGCACGCTCGCCGGTCTCCTCGTACCGCCGGAGGAGGAACAGCGCGGGCCCGCTCGCGCCCCGCATCAGCCCGGCCCGTCGCCGGGGCGCGGCCGGCGCCGGTTCGGCGAGGCGACGTACGAGGAGGTCGGCGGCCTCGGCGGCCCGCTCGCGCAGTTCCGACTCGCCGGTCGTGGCGGCCAGTCGCCCCAGCACCAGGCCGAGGCCGGCCAGGCCGCCCTGGAGGTCCGAGGACAGATGCTGCCAGCGTTCGCGCAGGATACCGTCGACCAGGTCGAGGGCCCGCTGCCGGTGTCCGAGCAGGTCGAGGGTGTGGGCGACGCCCGCGAGACCGTCGTACAGACCGAGCGGGGTGCCCGTCGGGGCCGGGGCAGTGTGGTCCAGGAGCCAGCGTTCGCCCTCGTCGTGGCGTTCGGCGCCGGCCGCCGCCAGGGCGTACAGGACGCCGGCCGCGCCGTGCGCGAGGCCGAGGCCGCCGCCGTCGGAGAACTGGGCGACGTCGCCGGGGTAGAGCCGGTCGTCGCGCTCCGGGGTCGCCGAGGCGAGGATCGCCTTGATCATCGAGTCGCGGCTGTGCGGCCAGTCGCCCGGCTCCACCCGGGAGGCGGGGGCCGACGGCACCCGCTCCGGCGCGCCGGTCCCGCCGACAGGGGCCCCGGTGCCGCAGACATCGCGGGTGATCTCCGCGACCGCCTCGTCCAGGAACTCCCTTGGCACGTCCGGGAACTGCTGCGCGATCACCTCGGCCAGATGGGCCGCCTTGCCCCGGTCCACCACGAGCAGCGTGGTGACGGGCAGGAACAGGGCGAGCCGCAGACACGCCAGCGCGTACCGGTCGACGTCGGCGCCCCGGCGGTCCGGTGGCGCGAAGAACCCGGGATGCGCCACGACCTGGCGGCCGTTCTCCTCGGCCGGGGCGGCCGCCTCGAAGTCGATCAGGAACACCGACTCCTCGTCGGGCGCGACCATGATGTTGAAGACGTGCAGGTCGTTGAAGACGATCCCGCGCGCGTGCACCTTCTCCACCGCGCACTCCACCGCCCGGTGGATGCTCACCGCCCATGCCGTGTACGCGGCGACGGCCTGCGGGTCGGGGTCGGGAGAGAGCAGCGGGTGCCGTTCGGCGAAGAAGGAGTTCAGCGGGCGCCCCGCCACGAAGTCCATGACCAGGAAGCGGTGGTCGCCGAGGGTGAACCAGTCCCGCACCTCGGGCACCACCCCGGTCCCCGCCACTGCCTCCAGAGCCCGCTTCTCCCGCTCGAGCCGGGCGATCGCGTCCGCCCCGTCCGAGGCCAGCCCCGCGTGCGGCCGCCCCTCTTTGAGCACCACCTTGCGCCCATCCCGGGTGTCGGTGCCGGCGTAGACTCCGCCGCCGTTGGAGAAGTGCAGCGCCTTCTCGATGCGGTACGGCAGCTCACCCACCGTCGTGGTGTTGCGCGCCGCGAGGTGCGACTCGAGGAACGCGGGCAGCGCCACCCACTCCGGCACCTGGAAGGACGGCGCCCGCCGGTCCGGCACCAACGTGCCCGAGCCGTCGCGCACCGCCGGCACGAGCGAGCCCCGCTCGTCGACGACGTACATGCGCGCGAACGCGCCGTAGCGGACGTACAGCGGCCCGTCGTGCCAGCGCAGGTCGGTGAGGATGTAGGGGCCCTCGAAGCCCTCCAACAGGGAACCCAGCTCGCGCAGGACCGTGTGCAGCTGCTCCTCGTCGGCCGGGTAGACGGTGACGAACTTGCCGCTGGTGTCGCGGCCCGCGTACTTGGTGTTGCGCAGATGCAGCAGATGCGGGCCCGGCACGAACTTGAACGGGATGCGGCGGGGGAAGCAGTAGTCCCACACAATCGCCGCGATCCGATCGGCGTTAGCCCGGGTGGCCGAGGCGTGGATCTTCCAGCCCTGGGCCGGCGCCGGCGCGCCGTCCGCGCCGAGCGGCGTGAGTGTCAGCCAGTCGCCGACGCGGGCCGTCGCCCAGCCCTCCGGGATGGGCCTGCGTGCCGTCTCGAACAGGGGAACAGTCCCCTGAGCCGCCCCTGCGACGCCCGTCGCCAGCCGGTCGGGTGTCTCGTAGAAGTGCGCGTCCGCCAACGCGTACACCTCGTACCGCTTGTCCATGCCTCCCCTTCCGTGGCCCGCCCAAGAGACTCGCAAGCCGGCCTGGGGCACCGACAGTCACGACTGTCACGAGCTCACTGTGCGAAACGCACGGGTAAAGACATGTTCGGCTCGTTTCGATCCCGGCCCCGCACCGCCTCCTGGACACATGTGCTCCGCAGGTTGCTCTCGTGGGGCGTCGGGCCAGGCCCATGCCAACAGATCCCGACATCCGGCCCGGGTCGCCGGGAACGATCGTGTGGCCGGCAGGGCACCCAACACGGTGAGGACAGCGGCAACGTGGACGTCCTTATGCGTATCCACGCCCAGAACGAGTTCACAGCTCCTGTGTCGCGCTGCCCGGCCGTACGCCCGTGGGCGGCGGCGAGTTGCGTCTCCGCTCCGGTCGCGACGACGACCGCGGTGGCACTGCCGGAGGAGACGCTGCTGCCCTGGAAGCACAGCTGCGGCTGCTCGAACATCCCGATGCCGTCCGGGTGGAAGATGTCCGCGGCACTCTTCACGACGGGCGCCGATTCCCCCGTCAACACCGCCTGATGGACGGTCAGTCCGCTCGCGCGCAGCAGTCGCACATCTGCCGGGACCAGATCGCCCGCGCTGAGCTTGATGATGTCGCCGGGGACCAGCTCATCCACAGGAATCTCCTTGAACAACGTGCAGTTGCAGCGCGTCGGGAATCCCAACTGGGCCCGCAACGCGACGCTGCGCCGGTTCATCGACAGCCTCGAACCGGCCAAGGGCCGCTCCGCCGGGCCGATCCTGCTTCTGCAGGGCGAACGGGACCAGACGGTTCCGGTCGAGGTCACGACCGGCCCGCTGCCCCCGCCCGGGTCTTGTCCGAGTCGTAGCCGGCGTCCAGGTGCACGGTGATGTCGTCGGGTAACGGCCCCAGGTCGTCCTGGCGGTCCAGGGTCGGGGCGAGCAACGGGGAGTCGTGGCGGTTGGCGCCGGCCAGGACACGGCCCAGGGGTATGCCGTATCCGTCCGTCATGCCTGAGCGTTTGAGGCCCTGTTTGCCGCGGTCGACCGGTGAGCGACCGGCCACCTCGCCGCCTCCGGGCGCCTTGGTGATGGAGCCGTCCATGGCGTTCTCGTCGAGGACGAGGCCGACGATCGGTGAGCGTCTCCGAACACGAGCACAACCTGACCAGCCCCGCGGGCACGACGGAGCGTCCGCAGGAGGTTCGGGTGAAGTTCTCCCCGGTCAAAGGTGTCTCGATTGGGCGGTACTGCACAGTGCACGACGGTTCGCAAGCGCGGTGGCACGGACGAACACCCCGAAGAAGATCATGTCGCGGTCGGCCTGCCAGTAGGCTGGGGCCGCTGCGGCACCCCCACCATCATCCGTCCCCTCGCGGGGACATGGCCTGCAGCGGTCGAGTCGTCTCACTGCGTGAGGATGAAGTAACAGGTGCTGATAGCGGGCCGGTACCGGCTGCAAACCACCATCGGACGGGGCGCGATGGGAGAGGTCTGGCGGGCGTACGACGAGACACTCGGCAGAGCAGTGGCAGTCAAGCTCCTGCTCGCCCAGAACTCCGACCCCACCGCCTCCTCTCGCTTCCGCCTGGAGGCCCAGACCGCGGGCCGGCTCAGCCACCCCCATGTGGTCGGCGTCCTCGACTTCGGCGAGCAGGAGGGCCGTCTGTTCCTGGTGATGGAGCTGGTCGCGGGCGACAGTCTCGCCCGCGTGCTCTCCCAGGCAGGATCGCTGCCCGCCGAGGAGGTGGCCCTCATCGCCGCCCAGGCGGCCGCAGGGCTCGCCGTCGCACACGAACAGGGCATCGTGCATCGGGACATCAAGCCCGGCAACCTTCTCCTCGACGCCGACGGGTCCGTGAAGATCGGCGACTTCGGCATTGCGCGCTTCGTGGACGACCCGGGTGCCGCGCTCACCGCGACCGGTCAGATCGTCGGGACCAGCCTGTACCTGGCCCCCGAGCGCGCCCTCGGCAAGCCCGCCGGACCGGCGTCCGACGTCTACTCGCTCGGCTGCCTGCTCTACCAACTCCTCACCGGAAGACCGCCGTTCCACGCCGACAGCGCCGTCGCGATCCTCCACCACCACCTCGACACGGCCCCCGTACCACCGCGGGAGCTCGGCGTCGGTCTGCCGCCCGCCTTCGAGAACTACCTGCTCGGTCTCCTCGCCAAGCGGCCCGAAGACCGCCCCACGGCACGTCAGACGACCGAATGGTTCGCCGCAGGTGCCTGGAGGGGGCGCCCCGAGCCCCTCCCGGCAGCCGCGCCGCTCATCGCGCCGGAGATGCCGCGTTCGACCGCCTCGGGGGCGCTCGCAGGGCCCGGAACGAACACGGCCGGAGCGGCCCCCGGCTCCGCGACCACGTACGCCTTCCCGTCCGCCGTTGGCAGCACCGCTGGAGCCCACCGGACGCCGCGTCGGCAGCGCTCGGGACTTCGCGCCTTCGTCGTACACCGGTCTAGGACGGTGAGCACCGTCGCCGCGCTGGTGGTCTTCCTCGCGGCGCTGCTGGTCGGCATGACGTGGTTCTCCCCCGACCACAGCTCGGCGGAGACACCACCGACGGACCCGCCTCGCACCACGAGCCCCGCCCCGGGCACGTCCTCGACCCTGAGCACTCCCCCGACCGGTGGTGAGGAGCCCGGCAACAGCGCAGACGACAGCTCTGGCAGGCAACAGCACACCCAGAAGGGGAAGAACGGACACAGCAAGGACGACAAGGGCTGATCCCGCGTCACAGCACTCGCCGCAAACCCGGCAACCGCCGCAGCCCGGCAGATCGTAGTAGCCCCGCAGCAGGAGCTGTTGGTTGGCCTCGCTGCGGCGGGCCGGCGCCTCGGGGCCGAACATCGGCTCGTCCAGGTTGGGCTGCATCACCCGCTCCAGCAGCAACGGCCCAAGGATCAGGCAGCGCATCTGGAAGGGCGCCCACTCCTCGTCGGGCGCCTGATCCCCGTGGGCCTCGGACCGCCCCTCCGTCTCGGCACGGGCGCCGGGCAAGAAGGCGGCCGAAGAGTTCCGCGCTCGCCGCGCTGTCCTCCAGCAGGACATGGCGCAGGTAGCCACGCAGCACCGGGTCCGCGCCGAAGACCCGGGCGGAGACCTCCCCGAGCGAAACCATCGGGCCCCTGCCGGTTTCCACGGAGTCCAGGTCGCGAAGCTGCTCGCCGATGCGGTCCAGCACGTATTCGTCGACCGCCGCACGCTGGCCCTGCTTGGAGCCGCTGTGCCGTGTCACGAGCGCCGGTGAGAGGCCCGCCGCGGCTGCCATCGACCGCGTCGAGGTCGTCGCGAAGCCGTGCTCGGCGAACAGCTCCAAAGCTGCCTCGCGCAGCCGTGCCCGCCCGGTCGGATCACTCTTCTGCGCGGCCGGGGTTCAACCGGTGCTGGGGTTGAGGCGGGCGGCGAGGAGTGCGATGTCGTCGTCGACGGAGGCGGGCGTCAGGTGGATGAGCAGGCGGTCGCACAGCTCGTCCAGGGTCGGGGCGGGTTGTTCGAGGAGATGGGTGAGTTCGGCGAGTCGTTCGTCGATGTCGCTGCCGCGGGCCTCGACGAGCCCGTCCGTGTACAGGACGAGGATGCTGCCGGGTTGGAGGGTGACATCGGTGGTGGTGAAGGGGGTGCCGCCGACGCCGAGTGGGACACCGGGTGGCACGTCGAGGAGGCGGGCGGTGCCGTCGGGTGAGACGGCGGCGGGCGGGGGGTGCCCGGCGCGGGTGATTTGGCACCGGCCGTTCGCGGGGTCGATGACGGTGTAGAGGAAGGTGGCCAGCATCGGCTCGGTGAGGTCTTCCAGTGCGGCTTCCAGCTGGTGCAGCAGGTTCTCGGGTGCGAGGTCGAGCCGCGCCAGTGCGCGGACGCTGGCGGAGAGCCGTCCCATGACGGCTGCGGCCGCGGTGCCGTGTCCCATGACGTCGCCGATGGCGAGCGCGACCTTTCCGCCGTCGAGTCGGATCACGTCATACCAGTCGCCGCCGACTTCGTTGACGTCGCTGGCGGGCAGGTAGCGGTGGGCGACCTCCATCCCCGGGAGCTGGGGAATGTGCTGGGGAAACAGGCTTCTTTGAAGCACCAGGGCGGTGTCGTGTTCACGGCGGTAGAGACGGGCGTTGTCCACGCAGATGGCGGCGCGGGCCGCGAGTTCGCCGGCGAGGCTCACGTCGTCGTCCGTGAACGGGCCGACGGGCCGGCTCCGGTACAGGGTGCCGAGACCGAGCACGACACCGCGGGCGATCAGCGGCACCATCATGAACGAGTGCACGCCCTGCTCGAGAAGTTGTGCGGGCGCCGGTGAATGCCGGGCCGCTGGGGCGATGGCCTTCTTGTCCAGGTGGGCAATCATGAAGGTCTCGCGGTCGGCGAGGACCTGCGTGTAGGGCGCTCCGGCAGGGAAGATCAGGGTTCGCCCGAGCGGGGCGAGGATGTCCGCGATACGTGAGCCGGCCAGGGGAGCTTTCCCGAGGCGGCGCAGAGCGGTGCCGCCGACCAGGCCCGGGCCGAGGTCTGCACCGGTGGTGAGGGTTTCCAGGACGTCGACGGTGACAGCGTCCGCCAGGTCGCGCGCGGCGACTTCCGCGAGCTCCTGCGCGGTGCGTTCCAGGTCCAGACTGGTCCCGATCTTGACGCTCGCCTCATTCACCAGGGCCAGGCGGCGCCTACCTGCTTCCGCTTCCAGCTGGTCCTGTTGTTGGGCGGTGATGTCGATCAGGAAGGCGGTCAGCCCGATCGGTCGGCCGTCGGGGTCCTCCAGCCTGACATAGGAACACGACCAGACGCGCTCATGGCCGGGATCGGCGTGGGTGCGGCCCGTGCGGCGAAAATCAAGGACCGGCTTCCCGGTGACCATGACCTGCCGCATCGCGGATTCCATCTCGGCCGCGTTCACCGCGGGCAACACCTCCACTACGCTGCGTCCGATGTGGGCATTCTCCTCCAGGCCGTTCATGGCCTGGAGAGCCTGGTTCACGCGCAGGAACCGCAGCTGGGTGTCGAAGACGGCAATGCCGACGGGAGAGCGGACGAACAGCCCCTCCCACACCGCGGAGGAACCGCGGATGCCACGGGCGGTGTTGGCGTCGGCAGCGAAAACCAGCACGGTGGTGCCGCCGCGGTGGCGGGCCGGGACGGGCGCCGCCCAGATCTCCAGCTCAAGTGGATGTCCGTCGCGGTGCCAGGCGGTCACCGTGGCCATGACCCCATGGCCGGCGGTCGCGCTGTCCCACAAGGACCGGCCGAGGCTGCGGTCGGCGCCGGGGTGCAGCAGGTCGGCGATGGGCCGACCCACGACCTCCCGCGACGGATACCCGAGCAGAGCCTGCGCCCCGTGATCCCAGCGCACGATCGTCCCATCGGCGTTCGTGGCCACGACCGCGACCCGTAGCTCCCCCAGCCAGCCACCCGCATCCCAGGCAGCACCACCGGCCACATCATCCACGGGTACCCGCATCACCACACTTCCCATCTGCCCCGCACAGCCTCTCTTCCAGTATCCGTGCGGATCCGCAGCCTCGCGCTTCAGCGCGAGGCTGCGGATTGCCTGCCGACCTGGCGAGGTGGTGCTGAACGCCGCACGGCCACTGCCGTCAAGGGCGGCCCCAACCAGACCGATCCCGCCGCCTTCGCGGCCGCGTTCCGCGAGATCGTGACGCGCGCCCACGCCCGCGGCATCCGCATCGTCGGCGGCACGATCACTCGGTACGGCGGCAACGGCGGCTGGACCGCGGCCCGCGAGGCCGTACAGCAGCCCGTCAACGACGCGACCCGGTACGACGGCATCTTCGACGCGATGGCGGACTTCGACGCCGCCGTCGGTGACTCCGACGTTCCCGACCGGATGCGGCCGGGCTTCGACTCCGGCGACCACCCGCACATTCAATGACGCCGGACTCCAGGCGATGGCCGACGCGATCGACCTGACCAGCACACTGACTCGATTTTTCGTGTCAGCGTCCTCTGTGGGACGCGACCCCCTCGGATTTGCCTTCGAGTGGACTCCAGCCTCCAGACTGACCACGACAAGATCCGTGCTGCGGACAGAAGGACGGCAGTAGATGGAGACGACGAGCCAGACGGGGCATCCTCTGCCCTACGACACCTACCGGCAGGCGATAGAGCGGGAGACCCTGCAGTTTGCCGAGGTGGTCAAAGGTGCGGACCCCGCGACCGCCGTGCCCTCCTGCCCCAACTGGACGCTGGCCGAGCTCACCCGGCACGTGGGAGCGCTGCAGCGCTGGTTCTGCACGCTGCTGACCCGGCTGGTGCAGGAGCCTCCACACAGTCGCGACGTGGAGCTGGGGCTGCCGGAACGTGCCCAGGATCATGCCGACTGGGTGGCAGCGGGCGTACCCCAAGTGGCCGCCGTGCTGCGGGCCACGGATCCCCAGGCGGTGATGTGGGCGTGGGGTGAGGACCAACACGCGCGGTTCTGGGCCCGCCGGATGCTGTTCGAAACGCTGGTGCACCGGGTGGACGCGGAGCGTGCCGTCGGCCGGAGGTCGGACATCGATCCCGCGCTGGCGGCGGACGGGGTTGACGAGTTCCTCGTCAACCTGCCCTACGCGGGCCTCTTCGCCCCGGCCGTGGCGAAGCTGCGGGGCAACGGCGAGACCATCGCCTTCCAGTGCGCGGACTCCGCCGGCGAAACCGGCGAGGAGTGGCGGGTGCGGCTGGATCCGGACGGTTTCCGACTGCTGACGCGGGCCGGAGCCGGAGCCGCGCCATCCAAGGCGCAGGCGGCAGTACGGGGGCAGTCGGCCGACCTCCTCCTGCTGCTCTACGGGCGGCGGTCGTACCAGGAGACCGTCTTCGACATCTCAGGAGAGGTCACGGCACTCGACTGCTGGTTCGCCCACACAGCCTTCTGATCCGCGCCAAGGAGCGCGCTGGTGGAGCTCGGCGACGGGCTCGACGACCAACGGCTCCCCTTTGAGCTCGTTCCCGAACCGCTTGCCCGACCCACCGTCCGCACTCAGGAACCAGCGCGTCGGCAGGTGGGGCCAGAACTCACCCGTACAGCCAGACGTTGCTTCGGGCGGATCCGCCCGAAGCAACGGGTCCCGACTCCGCGGACATGGTCCCAATCTCGAATGATCTGGATCGATTCGCTCGTCGCCTCAGGCGATCTGGTTCACGTGAACGTGCTGTGCCGGATCGATGAAGGTGGCGGAGTCCCGCAACGGTGAGGGGCACGGAGCCCCGCGCCTGCACACGGGGGAGAGCCGACGCAGGGGTATGCGGGCAAGGATGACGGGGATCGTTCCCGACGGCCCCTAGTCCTGCGCCACGGAATTTCCGCCGATGAGTTTCCGGCGGTTGTGCCGTCTACCCGTCGACGAAGGGAGCGCACCATGCGCGAGATCACCGTTTGCACGTTCCTCACGCTGGACGGCGTCATGCAGGCGCCGGGCGGTTCGGACGAGGACGCTGAGAGCGGCTTCGAGCACGGCGGCTGGCAGAAACCGGTGGCCGACGACGAGGTCGGCACAGCCATCGCCGGCTGGTACGAGCACTCCGACGCGATGCTGCTCGGCCGCAAGACGTACGAGATCTTCGCGTCGTACTGGCCGACCGCCGATCCCGACAACCCGTTCACCCATCGGATGAACAGCATGCACAAGTACGTGGCGTCCCGGACCCTGACGTCCGTCGAGTGGCAGAACTCCACGCTGCTGGAAGGCGGCATCGTCGATGCCGTACGCCAGCTGAAGGCGTCCGACGGCGGCAACATCAACGTCGTCGGCAGCGGCGACCTCGCCCAGACCCTCATCCAGCACGGCCTCGTCGACGAGTACCGGCTGACCATCCATCCGGTGATCATCGGCACCGGCAAGCGGCTGTTCGCCGACGGAGCGATCCCCACTGCGCTGGAGCCCGTCAGCGTCTCGACGACGAAGGGCGGCACCATCGTCGGCGTCTACCGGCCGAACGGTAAGCCCAGCTACGACAGCTACTAAGCGGTTTAGTTCAGATCACCGAGCGGGCCAGAGAAAGATGCCCGCGACGTGGAGTCCGGCCAGGTAGATGGTCGCGGTCTTCTCGTAACGGGTGGCGATGCCGCGCATCGCTTCAGGCGGTTGATGCACCGCTCAACGGTGTTGCGCTGCTTGCGGGTCTCGCGGTCGAAGGCCGGTGGCCTGCCGCCCCGGCTTCCCCGCCGCAGTCGGTGACGTCGCCGGTCGGCCGGGACGGGGATCACCGTCCGGATCGCGCTTGCGCAAGTAGCTGCGGATCGCGCGGGAGGAATACGTCTTGTCGGCCAGGACCATGTCCGATCTGGTGCGAGGCCGTCCACGGCGGCGGGGAATGCGCAGGCGTGCCATCGATTCCATGAAGGCGGGTGCGTCGCCTGCCTGTCCGGCGGTGAGATGGAAGACCAGCGGCCGACAGCGGTTGTCGGCGGCAAGGTGGTTCTTCGTGGTCGGTCCGCCGCGGGACCAGCCGATGGCATGGTCGTCCGGCTCACCGGCCGGGCCCCCTGTTGTGGGCCCCCGCCGCGTGCCGGCGAGCCCGCACGATCGTGGAATCCACTGAGACGGCCCAGCTCAGGTCCTCGTTCGCGTCGGCCTGGGCCACCAGGGCAGTGAACACCCGCTCCCAGGTGCCATCGACGGCCCACATCCGCGGCCAGTTGTAGACACCTCGCGAGTTGCCCTACTTCCTTCTCCGGCAAATGAAGCCACTGGACTGGGTACCCGTCTGAAACTTGAAGGCGATCGCGTCGATCACCTCACGATGGTCCCGCCGACGGCCACCCCGCTTCGGCGTCCGGTCCGGGAGCAACGGCTCAATCCGCGCCCACTGAGCATCAGTCAACGGCACACCCGGACCAACGACCAGCTGATCCAGTCGACAGACCCTAGGTGAACCCCTGATCCCTGCGTCGGGGCGGGCGGCCCATTGTTCCGGGAAACCCCCTCCTCCCCCGGGTGGATCCCTCGTACTGGCGTGGACGGGCACCATCGTCCACACCTGTACGACGGGGACCACGGGGAACAGCGAGGGCGGGAGAACGATGAGGGGCTCACGATTCGGGGCGTTGGCGCTGCTGACGGTATGCGTGCTGGTTCCCACGGCGGGCGGTGCGGGGGCCCCCCCCCCCCCCCGGGGGCCCGAAAGGAAGAGC
>NZ_JBEYFS010000056.1:0-56860 GCF_040634475.1 Streptomyces sp. NPDC007095 | reverse complement strand
GGCCGGTTCCGTACATGCCGAGGGCGTGGCTGCCGTACTCGCGGCGACGGCCGACGGTCATGGCGGCGTCGAGGCCCGGGTCTCCGGGGCACCCGGAGTACCGGGGGCGCTGGGAGCCGCGGGCAACGCGGGCGGCAGCGCGTGCTGTTCGCCGTCACGCCGTGCCCGCCGCCCGGACGGCACGGGCACCCCTTGCGGAGAAGCCACGGGAACCCCCTGCGGAGGCACCGTCCCGCCCAGTCCCGTACCCACGGCCGCGGTTCCCGCCGTGTGCTCGGCCGCCATGACGACCTCGCCCTCCGACACACCCTCGGCCGCGTCGCCGTCGTCCGCGCCCTCGACCGGGCTCGGCCGTCCACGACGGCGCCCGGTGGCGACGGCGTCGCCACCACCGGGGCCCTGGGCCTGCGCGGGCACGGACACCTCGGCGGCCTCCTGCTCCGCGGCCGTACGGCGCCTGCGCCGCCCGGTGGGAGCGGCCGCACCGCCCTCGGCCGTGACCGGCTCCGCGGGGGCGACCTCGCTCTCCAGGAAGGCGTCCACGGAGGACCGCCGGGCCCGCCGCCTGCCGCCCTGGTTGCCGCCGTTCTGGTGCGAGGCCTGCTCGGGAAGGGCGATCTCGGCACCGGTCGACACCGGGGCCTCGGGAGCCATCGCTCCGGCCCCGTCGCCGATCGGCACCTCCAGCACGAACGCGCTGCCGCTCATCCCCGGCACCTCGTGCGTCTGCAGCACGCCGCCGTGCGCGCGCACGATCCCGCGCACGATCGGCTCGTGCACCGGGTCTCCCCCGCTGTACGGCCCACGCACCTCGATCCGTACGACCTCGCCGCGCTGCGCCGCCGCCACGACGACGGTGTTGTCCATGTAGCCGCCCGCGGACACCGGCGCGTTGCCGGTCGCGTCGACACCGGCCACGTCCGCGATGAGGTGCGCCAGCGCCTGCGCGAGCCGCTGCGGGTCGACCTCGGCCTCGATGGGCGGCGCGTGCACGGCGAACTGCACACGCCCGGGCCCGATCAGTTCGACGGCCCCGTCGACACCGGCCGCGACGACCGCGTCCAGCATCACGTTCGTACGGACGATCTGCTCGGCCCCCGCGTCCAGCCGCTGATAGCCGAGCACGTTGTCGACGAGGGTCGTGATCCGCGAGTAGCCCGCCGCGAGGTGGTGAAGCACCTGGTTGGCCTCGGGCCACAGCTGTCCGGCGTCGTCGGCGGCGAGCTTGGAGAGCTCACCGCGTAGCTGGTCGAGGGGCCCGCGCAGGGACTGGCCGAGCACCGACAGGAGCTGATCGTGCCGGGCGGTCAGTGCCTCGTAGCGGTCCTTCTCGCGCTCGCCGAGCGCCGCGTACCGCTCGTCGCCCGCGGCGAGTTCCTCCTCGTGGCGCTCGCGCATCTCGGAGAGCTCGGCGGTGTGCCGCTCGCGCAGCGCCTCCAGCTCCGCCGCGTGCTCCTCGCCGATCCGCTCGATCTCCTCCGCGTGCAGGGTGGCCTCGGCGTCCTTCTCCTCGACGAGGCTGTCGTACGGCCGTCGGTCGGTGAAGGTCATCACGGCGCCGACGAGCTGGTCCCCGTCGCGCACCGGAGCGGTCGTCAGGTCGACCGACACCTTGTCCCCGGACTTGGACCACAACACCTGCCCGCGCACCCGGTGCTTGCGCCCGGAGCGCAGGGTATCGGCGAGCGGGGACTCCTCGTACGCGAAGGACTCGCCGTCCGCGCGCGAGTGAAGGATGAGGGCGTGCAGGTCCTGCCCGCCGAGATCACTGGCCCGGTATCCCAGAATCTGAGCGGCCGCCGGATTGACGAGGACGACCCGGCCCTCCGTGTCCGTGCCCACGACACCCTCGGCCGCCGCGCGCAGGATCATCTCGGTCTGTCGTTGCGAACGCGCGAGTTCGGCCTCGGTGTCGACGGTGCCCGACAGATCGCGTACGACGAGCATGAGCAGCTCGTCAGGGGCGGGACCGTAACTGTCGTAGGCCTGCTGGCCGTTCTCCAGGTTCGCGCTGGTGACCTCGACCGGGAACTCGCTGCCGTCGGTCCGCCGAGCGATCATCCTGGTCGGCTTGGTCCGCCCGCTCTGGTCGATCGTCTCGGGCCGCCGCATGGATCCGGGGATCAGCCGCGAGTCGAACTGCGGCAGCAGATCGAGCAGCCCCCGGCCCACCAGAGCCGTACCCGGGGCCTCGAAGGCCTCCAGGGCGATGGTGTTGGCGTTGACGACCGTGCCATTGGCGTTGACCAGCACCAACGCATCGGGCAGCGCGTCCAGTATGGCTGCGAGGCGAGCAGCGCCTCGGGATGGCCTGCTGCTCACGAGACGCTTCCTCCCTGTTACCGCACCTTGCCGACCGCGAGGGCCATCTTGCCAACCTGCCCGCAGCGTGTCACGCGAGGGAGTCTACGGGCAGAGGTTGCGCTCGCGGCGCCGGATGAGAGGGAGGTCGCACGCAGAAGAACGGAAGAACCTGTGACCGCGCATTTCACCCCTTCCCTCCCGGCCTCGCCGAACCATGGCGTCACCATGACCGAGCCGTGCCGCGGCTGCGGGCGGAGCCGGGGAGCAGGGGGACGAGGGCGTCCCAGCGCGCGATCTGGCAGCCGTCCGCCCGGTCGAACCGCGCGTCGACGGGCCGCCCGGCCCAGGTCCCGGTCACATGGGCGGTGGCCGGACCGCCGAACATCATCGTGCACATCGTGCCGGGCGCAACGGGAGCGAAGGGGTCCTTGCCCCAGGTGGTCCGCCGGTCCAGCGTCGTGCACGCCTTGCCCACGTCGGGGTGACTGCCGCCATCGGGATGACATCGCAGTTCGTACGTCCCGTCGTCGCCTTCCGCGTGCTGGACGGTCACGGTCAGCCGGTCCCCGGAATCCTCGTCGCGGGCCGGCGGAGGCATCAGGCTCAGGGAGGCCGACTCCGCGCGGGCGGCTCCGGCCTGGGCGACGGCGGGCAGGGCGGGCAGGGCGGGCACGGCGGACAGTGCCGCGGCGGACGCGGCGGCGGTGAGGACGAGACGACGCAACATGACCTGACTAACGCGAGGGGGCGCGAGCGGTTGCGCGCGGCCGACGCCTGCGCCCCGCGTCTCTCAGGAGTTCCGGCTCCCCGGCTCTCCGGCTCTCCGGCTCTCCGGCTCTCCGGCTCCCCGGCTCTCCGACTCCCCGACTCCTCGGGACTTTGCTCTGTGGCCCGACTGCCTAGTACCGTGGGAGCCGATTGGTGACACCCCACCCGGCTGTGTCATCATCTGCACGCACCACTTGCGCTCGCGCGGGGGGTTGTGCGGGAGGCGTCGCCTAGTCCGGTCTATGGCGCCGCACTGCTAATGCGGTTTGGGCCTTAAAGCCCATCGAGGGTTCAAATCCCTCCGCCTCCGCGTCAAGATCCGAAGCCCCGGTCCACTTGGACCGGGGCTTCGGTGTTGAGTACCTGCGGAGCGCGTTTGCCCAGCTCGCAAGGGGTGCGGCAAACGGATTTCACATGGCGGCGGCAGTCATGTAATGTTCTTCCTGTCGCCGCGAGCGGGCCGAAAGCCCGGGAAGCGGGACGAAGAAGGAAACAACAGAACAAGCACTCGTAGCTTAACGGATAGAGCATCTGACTACGGATCAGAAGGTTGCAGGTTCGAATCCTGCCGAGTGCACACCGAACCAGAGGCCCTGTGGAGTGATCCACAGGGCCTCTGGCTTTTGCCTTGACGGCAGTGTCTGACGGCAACCGCCTCCGTTCTGTCCACGCCCTGAAAGGGGAACACTGTCTGGCATGCCTGTCTCGCTGCATCACATCGTCATCGACGCCCACGACCTGCCCGCCCTGTCCCGGTTCTGGGCTGAGGTGCTGGGCTGGCGGATCCTGTCCGAGCGGGAGCGGGAGGTCGTGATCGGGCCGGACGAGACGGCCCCGGTGGGAATCTGCTTCATGCCGGTGACCGACCGCAAGGTCGTCAAGAACCGCCTGCACCTCGATCTGACCTCCACGGCGGAGGACCGGGAAGCCGAGATCGAGCGAATCCTTGCCCTCGGCGCTCGCAGAGCGGACGTCGGACAGAGCGGCGACGAATCGTGGACCGTGCTGGCCGATCCGGAGGGGAACGAGTTCTGCGTAGTCCGCCCGAAGGAGACCCTCATCGGATAGCCCTGGGAGTCGATCAGACGGCTACCGGGACACAGGCCCACGGCCACCCGGATCGAGCTGTGGCCGAGGGCTTCCATGATCGCAGCTCAGTGCGACGCAGACCGATGCGGACGGGCGGCTCGCACGCGACCCACAGCCGGTTTTCCCTGGCCGCCGTCAGGAGCTGACGTCCTTCCTCGGCCGTGAGCGGTGCGAATTCAGGCTTCGGTCCCACGCTCAGCTCCACGTTCCTGGCCACGTTGCGGGGCAGCTCGTCCTCACGTACGGCGTGCACGAGCGGCACGGAATCAGGGCTTTGGGATCAGCTCAGGGCCTTGGCTGCCTTGTAGATGGTGGGCCGATCCTTCGGAGCGTGGCTGAGCATCGCGTCGATCGGCTCGCCCAGCTCACCGGGCGCCTTCACGAGTCGAGGCCGGCCGCATCGCTGTTGTCGTGTGTCCCTCCACCCGGCATCGGGCTGCAAAGCCATACCAGCCCGGGACACCCGTTCATGACGCATAAAGGGCAAATCGCCTTAGAGGTCGGTGGACAGCAGGCAGGCACGGAAATGGCGGGGCAGGTACTGCTTGCGGCGCTGGCCTTCGGCCAGGGCGATGTGGGTGCTGCGGGACAAATTCCGTGCGGTGACCGCTCGTTCGAGGACTGAGCGGCCGGTATCCGCAGTGGTAGCCGATCTCAACCAGGTCCTGCGGGGCTGGGCTGCGTACTTCCGTAACGGCAACTCAGGACGGAAGTTCAACGTGGTCGACGGCTATGTCCACGAGCGGCTGGCGATCTTCGCCAGCGCGAAACACAGACTTGCGGGCAGGAACTGGACCACCCGTTTTACTTATGGGTGGATCACTCGGCTCGGGGTCTACCGTCTTACCGGAAACGTGCACAGGGCGACGGCGCATGCCAGCCGGTGAACGATGTCGGAAAGCCGTGCGCGGGAGAGCTGCATGCACGGTATGAAGCGGTGGGGACTGGAAAGGGAGCGGAAGCCACCGCGCCGGTCCCGGACCTTACTAGCGCAAACCACTTGAAGGCAGCCGCCGGACGGGATGTCGGCCTTAGCTCTACGCGATGAGCGGTGACCTCCCGGAGGCCCAGGACTTGGGCCAGGAGGCGACGGGTAGCGTCAAGGCGTGGCTGGTCCGTGGGCGTCGGTCATTCGCTCGCCACTTCTCCGCCGTGTCGGAGAAGGAGGCGGAATGCCGGATGAACGTGAAGTTCCCGCCTGGCTTGCCGAGAGTATCGCGCAGTTCGACTGCATTCGGTTTGACCGGTCGGTGTCCGCGCAGGAAGTGAGCAGGCGAAGTGCCAGGCGTCATCGGTATCACGCTCTCTCCACTTCCGTTATCGATCGACGTCGAATTCGATATCCACACCGTGAGGATCTCGGAATGGGCCTGCGGTAACGGAGGCCAGGTGAGCAGAACGTCGCGTAGGCAGTCCAGAGGCCCCGGACGGATCCGGGGCCTCTGGCATTCGGGGAGTACGGGGCTGTGGGTTCGGCCGTCGTCGGAGTGTTCGGTCTTGTGGGCGTCAGTCGGCATGGGTGGCGTGGGCGTCCGGGTTGCGGACGCTCGTGAGGAGCTCTCGGTACGTCTCACTCATGGGCTTCTCCTTCCCCTTCGGGCTGAGAGAGACGATCTCGATGAAGTGGTCGTCGCCGGCGATGAGGCGGGCGGAGCCCGAAGCGCCGTCAGGGGCGGAGAGACGCGCGTCGAGGGCCGCCTGGCCATGGACCGTGATCTTGTGGACGCCGGTACTGGAGAGCATGTGCTTGGAGGACTGGACGGCCGTGTTGTAGCCGTCCACCAAGCCCCGAAGACCGTCGTTGAGGTCCCCCTTCGCGCAGGGCAGGTCGAAGACCGCGAAGACGATGACCCCGTTATCGGTCTTCTCCTTGTAAAGGCGACCGCTCATTCCGTCCATGGCCTCGGTGAACTTCGTGACCCTGGGCTTTTCGGGGAGCCGGAATTTGACGCCGCTCGAGGCGTCGGTGGTCTCCACCCATTGTTTGGCGGAGCCGGGGCTGCCGTGCTGACGGTGAGCGTCATGATCGGAGGCGACCGCGGTGACGGCGGCCGTGTGCGGCGCCGCCGTGGCGGCCATCGCGCTGCTGGGCAGCACCGCGCCTCCGGCGATCACGGTGGTCGAGGCGGCGAGCAGCAGAAGGCGTTGGAAATGGGAACGGCGAGTCATGGAAATTCACATCCCGTGGAAGTAGGGGGAGGAGGGGCAGTGGGTTGACGAATGGTCTGCGACTTACGGGTTTCCGGCCGTGCATCGCATGTGTCCATTAGGCCCGGTCCTTTGAATCGGGTCATGCCCCTGAATCACGTGACGCGAGAAGTCGGGACTTGACCGATGCCGTCGGGCTGAGCACGATTCCCGGCCCGCACGCCGTCGCCGCGGCGCGCTTCCGGTGTGGGGGTGCTCGCGGGGAATCGATCCTGCCGTCGTCTATCGAGTGAACGTCATTGATTTCTGCGGGAGTTGAATGACTCCTCGCCTATTTTCCGGCATGGAGGTGATGCTCGATGTACGGGCAGGACGCGATCGACGTCCACGACTTCGTGTTCGCGGCGACGGGACGCGGGTGCGGAGGCTGACGCCGGCTGAGGGGAAGCACTGGTTCCCGGCGGCGGACGTGGCCAAGGACCTTGGTTACACCAACACCCGCCAAGCCCTTCTCTGGCATGTCGCGGAAGATTGCCGACAGAGTCTCTGCGCGGCTCGAGGAGCGGAACATTCGACCGGACGAGGAGTTCGCGGCGCGGGCGGCGGCGCGGAACGAATTGCTGGCCGAGCGCAATGCCCTGATGGCCGAGGGTAATCGGCTGGCGGCTCAACGGGAGCAGTGGACGGCTGAGAGGAATCAGCTGTTGCGGGAGTCGAAGGGTGACCGGAGCACCATGACCCGGTGCCAGGACGCGATGGCACGCAGCCAGGAAATGATTTTTCGGTGCCAGGACGCGATGGCACGCAGCCAGGAAATGATCTTTCGGTGCCAGGAGGTGATCGCTCGCAGTCAGGTGGTGATCGCCCGGAGTCAGGACGCGATGGCGGCGGCCCTGGGGCGCATGGCCGAGTCGTTGGACCGGATCGCGGGTCGGATGGGGGCGGCCGGCGGGGGGCTGGAAGCCGCCGGTGATGACTCCGCAGGAACTGCCGGCGGGGTGGCAGGCGAGGAATCTTGTCGTCACCGCGGATGTGCACGCCGTGGCGGCGTATCTCGCGCCCGCGCTTGTGCGGCTGAAGGCGCGGTACCGGCTGGAGGACATCGCCGGGCGAACCGGGCTGACGGTGGAGCGCGTGCACGACAGTGTGCGGATGTTGCTCAAACGCGGATGCATGAAGCAGAGCGGGTGCGCGGCGGACAGGGCGCCGGTGTACGTGCTGCCTCAGGAGGACGCCGGAGGACGCCGGGGTCGCCGGAGGACGCCGGGGGATGCCGGGGGACGCCGGAGGGCGCCGCACGAAGGAGAAGGGCCCGAAGTCGCATCCCACGCTTGCGGCTTCGGGCTCTTCCCGCGTTAGGCGAAGGCGCGCAGGCTCATTCGCCCGTTCGCAGCTCCTCCAGGTAGTCGCTCATCAACTTTCCCGTACGGGTGAACCAGTCGTACAGGACCGCGATTTCGGTGGGCGAGTAGTCGGAGAAGAGTTCGGTGACGCGGGCGTAGTGCGGCTCGTAGAGGGCCATGACGCGGGCGACCGCGTCCGGGTTCGCGGCCACGCGGACACGGCGGCGGTCGTCGGGGTCGGGACGGCGGGTGACGTAGTCGGCGCGTTCGAGGCGGTTGAGGATCCCCGTGACGGCGCCCGTCGTGACGTGGGCCCGCTCCGCGAGGTCGCCGGCCGTGAGCAGGGTGTCGCCCGCCTCCAGTACGAAGCCGAAGCAGGTGAGGTCGGTGACGTTCAGGTTCAGCCGCTGGGCCATCTCCTGCTGGCCGATCATGCCCGTCGCGATGAGGTGGTCCATGGCGCTCAGCGCCTGGGCCGGAGTCGCGGGCGGGCGCGGCGTGCCCTGCTGCATGTGCATTTCCCTTAGTGCGTGAGATGTTTTTGGAGTAGATTTCTTAGCCTGTGAGGGATTCTAGTCCTTCACGTCACGAAACTCCGCTGTTCGGACAGAGGGAGGCAATACGTGAGCAAGCATGACGAGGGGCACACCCTCGCGGGCTGGATCGGATTCGGGATCGCCACCGTGGGGGTGGCGGGCATCGGGCTGGGGGTCTGCGCCGACAACGCCCTCGGCGAGTGGGGCGGGCTGGCGGTCGTGGCCGTGAGTGTGCTGGTCACCTGGGTGCTCCATCTCGCCGGGTGGGGCAAGCCGCCCGGGCAGCGGCCGGCCTCGGAGTGGGGACTGCGGGTCAGGGACCTGCGCGCGCGGGAGGGGCATCCCGGGTGTCTGGGGTGCCGGCTGGCGGGGCGTGGGCGGCCCGCGGTCAGGTCGGACGTGGCTGTCGGCGGTAAGCCTGTGAGTGGTGAACCCGTGACCGAGTCCGCCACCTGAACGGCTGCCCGCTCGCAGCCCGGCTCCGTTGTCGGTGGCAACGCCTACGCTCGTGAGTGATGGCAGAGACGTGGAGATGTTCGGGTCTGCGGTGGTCGGCTGACGGCCCCGTGCTGATGTGGGGCGGCGGGCGGAGCAGTGCGCTGTCCTGGGGGAAGCGGGTGGCCTTTGGGGTGGTGGACGAGGGCGTACGGACGTGTGTGGGCGCGCGGGGGAACGCGTGTCCGGTGCGGGCGGTGGTGTCGGGGCGCAGTGCGGGGGCGCGTTGCGAGGAGTGCGCGCGGTTGGACCGTGCGCACTCCGTGGCCGCCGACACGATGGCCGACGACCCGCGGCCGTACCGCGTGTACCTCGCGTGGTTCGGGCCCGGCATGGTCAAGGTCGGGATCACCGGAGTCGCGCGCGGGCCGGCTCGGCTGCTGGAGCAGGGGGCCGTCGTCTTCAGCTGGCTGGGGCAGGGGCCGTTGATGGCGGCGCGGCGGACCGAGGAGCTGCTGCGGGCCGCGCTTGGGGTGCCGGATCGGATCCCGTACGCCGAGAAGAGGGCGGTGCGGGCCGCGTTGCCGGGGGCGGGCGAGAGGCTGGAGGAGATCCGGGAGCTGCACGCGCGGGTCATGGAGCTCGCAGGCTGGCCCGAGTCGCTGGAGCGGGCGCCCTTCCAGGCCGTCGATCACACCGAGGTGTTCGGGCTCGAAGGGCTCTCGCCCGCCGTCGGTGTGGTGAGCGAGCTGGTCGCGGGCGGTGTGGTGAGCGGGGAGCTGGTCGCCGCGGCCGGGCCCGATCTGCATCTTTCGACCGGGCGTGGGGTCGTCGTGGTCGATACGCGGCTCATGACCGGGTGGGAGCTGACCGCGGTCAGGGGTGAGCAACTGACCTTTCCCGTAAGGGAGTGGGAAGACAGGAGCGTGAAGCAGGACGGACTCTTCTGAGTGCCCGAGTGTGAGTGCCCGCGCGGATGCCGTTCTCCGAGGGTCAAGAGATGGATCCCTCTTGGATCCCGTTCGGAAAGGGTCTGGACGAGTGGGGAGACCCGGCCCGACAGTGGTTGCCATGAGCGATCACTCCATTACACCTGTCGCAGCCCACGAACCCCCCTACTACGCCGCCGTGTTCACCTCCGTCAGGACCGAGGACGACAGAGGGTACGGAGAGACCAACGAGCGTATGGAGGAGCTGGTGAAGGACATCCCGGGCTACCTCGGCATGGACTACGCGCGCACGCCGGGCGGGCTGGCGATCACCGTCGGGTACTTCCGGGACGCGGACGCGATCCGGAAGTGGAGCGGGCACGCCGAGCACCGCGCGGCACAGCGGCGAGGCCGCGCCGAATGGTACGAGCGCTACACGCTGCACATCGCCAAGGTCGAGCGGAGCCATGAGTTCGAGCGGACTCCGGGGGACTGAGCAGGGCATCGGGACTGAGCAGGGCATCGGGACTGAGCAGGGCATCGGGACTGAGCAGGGCATCGGGACTGAGCAGGGCATCGGGACTGAGCAGGGCATCGGGCCCGAGCAGGACACGGGGACTGGGCGGAGCAAGGAGGCAGGGCGGAGTGGCAGGAGGCGAGCGTGTGCGCGGCTGACGGGTCTGACGGGTCTGACGGGGAGGGTGGGGAGGGCGGGTCTGGCGGGGAGAGCGTACGGCGGTTCTGGGAGCGGCTGGGGCTTCCGGGGCTCGTCGATGTCCACACGCACTTCATGCCCGAGCGCGTCCTGCGCAAGGTGTGGGACTACTTCGACGCGCTCGGGCCGCTGACCGGCGGCGTCGAGTGGCCCATCACCTACCGCGCGGAGGAGAGCGAACGGCTCGCGGTGATCCGGGAGTTCGGGGTTCGAGCCTTCACCGCGATGCTCTACCCGCACAAGGCCGGCATGGCGCAGTGGCTCAACTCCTGGGCCGTCGACTTCGCCAGCCGGATGCCCGACTGTCTGCACACCGCGACCCTGTTCCCCGAGCCGGGCGTCGAGGGGTATGTGCGGGAGGCCCTCGAGCGAGGGGCTCGCGTCTTCAAGGCGCACGTCCAGGTCGGGGGGTACGACCCGAGTGATCAACTCCTCGACTCCACCTGGGGGCTGCTCGCCGAGGCCGGGGTCCCCGTCGTGATCCACTGCGGGTCCGGCCCCGCGCCGGGCAAGCACACCGGGCCCGAGCCGGTCGCCCGTGTCCTCGCCCGGCATCCCCGGCTGCGGCTGATCGTGGCGCACATGGGGATGCCCGAGTACGAGGACTTCCTCGCCCTCGCGGAGCGCTACGGGGAGGTGCGGCTGGACACGACGATGGCGTTCACGGACTTCAGCGAGCGGTTCGCGCCGTTTCCCCGGGAGGCCAGGACCCGGCTCGCCGCCCTCGGTGAACGGGTCCTGCTGGGGACCGACTTCCCGAACATCCCCTATCCGTACGTCCACCAGCTGCACGCCCTCGAACGGCTCGGGCTGGGGGACGACTGGCTGAGGGCGGTCTGCTACGAGAACGGTGCGCGTCTCTTCACGATCGGTTCCTGAGCGGGACGCCTGATCGGTTCCTGAGCGGGACGCCTGATCAGTCCCTGAACGGGACGCCCGGATCAGTCCCTTGGCGGGACGCCCAGGAACGTCCAAGGACGTCCCTCGGGGACCTCGTGATCTTCCCAGGAGTTCCCTGAGAGGCACCTGTGTGTTTCTCAGGGAAATCACAGGTGCCCGAAAGCGTGCTCTCAGAGGACCCCGACAAGGTGTCCGCTATGACCACGACCTCGCCCCAGGGGCGCACCGAACTGCTGAGGCCGGACGGGAGCCCCGTCCGAGTGCTGGTAGTGGACGACGAGCTGTCGATCACCGAGCTGCTCTCCATGGCCCTTCGCTACGAAGGCTGGCAGATCCGCAGCGCGGGTGACGGGCAGGGTGCGGTGCAGACCGCGCGCGAGTTCCGGCCCGACGCCGTTGTTCTCGACATGATGCTGCCGGACATGGACGGCCTCGCGGTCCTGGGGCGACTGCGCCGCGATCTGCCCGACGTGCCCGTCCTCTTCCTCACGGCCAAGGACGCCGTCGAGGACCGCATCGCGGGGCTGACGGCCGGCGGCGACGACTACGTCACCAAGCCCTTCAGCCTCGAAGAGGTCGTGGCCCGGCTGCGCGGACTGATCCGCCGTTCCGGTGCCGCCGACCGGCGCTCCGACTCCGTGCTCGTCGTCGGCGACCTCACCCTCGACGAGGACAGCCACGAGGTCTCGCGTGCCGGGGAGAACATCCACCTCACCGCGACGGAGTTCGAACTCCTGCGGTTTCTCATGCGTAATCCCCGGCGTGTACTCAGCAAGGCACAGATACTCGACCGCGTGTGGTCGTACGACTTCGGCGGCCAGGCCAATGTCGTCGAGCTCTACATCTCGTACCTGCGCCGCAAGATCGACGCCGGACGTGAGCCGATGATCCACACCAGGCGTGGGGCCGGTTACCTGATCAAGCCCGCGGCCTCATGAGCGGGCGACGACGGCCGCGTAAGCAGGGGCGAGGACGACAGCCGCGCACGCTGCGGACGCGGCTCGTCGTCGCGTCCGTGTCGCTGATCGCCGTGGTGTGTGCGGTGATCGGCACCGTGACCACCCTGGCCCTGCGCGACCACCTGTATCAGCAGCTGGACGGCAAGGTGACCGACATCGCCATGCGCGCGGTCGGTCACATGCAGCAGGTTCCGGGTGGCGCGAGCCCCGGTGCGGAGCCTGGGAACCCGAACTCCTCCTCGGCGGCCACTGCCACACCGAGCGATAAGATCGACAACCTGCTGACCAAGGGCCCGACGCAGCCCAAGACCGTCGCCGCGTACGTGCAGAACGGCTCGATCATCTCCGCCGCCGTTGCCAGGCAGCAGAACGACAACGACGGCCTCTTCAAGAGGATGTTCGCCGGCAGTCTCACCGCGGTGCAGAAGAAGGCGCTGGAGGCCGTACCGAAGGACAACAAGGCCCACAGCGTGGAGATCCCGGGGCTCGGGAACTACCTCGTGAAGTACGTGGCGAGCCGGGACAGCAGCGACGCCTACTACATCGCGCTGCCCACCAAGGACGTCGATGACAACATCGACACCCTCATCCTCGTCGAGATCAGCGTCACCGCCGCCGGCCTGGTCGCTGCCGGCATCGCCGGGTATGTGCTCGTCGGCGTGGCCACCCGCCCCCTCCGCAAGGTCGCCAACACCGCCACCCGTGTCTCCGAACTCCCCCTGCACACCGGCGAGGTCACCCTCTACGAGCGGGTTCCGGAGTCCGAGGCCGACCCGCACACCGAGGTCGGTCAGGTCGGCGCCGCGCTCAACCGCATGCTCGACCACATCCACAGCGCCCTGCACGCACGCCAGCAGAGCGAGATGCGCGTACGGCAGTTCGTCGCGGACGCGAGTCATGAGCTGCGTACTCCGCTGGCGTCGATCCGAGGTTACGCCGAGCTGACCAGACGCGGCCGCGAGGAGACCGGGCCCGACACCCGGCACGCCCTCGGCCGGATCGAGTCCGAGGCCAGCCGGATGACCGGACTGGTGGAGGACCTGCTGCTGCTCGCGCGGCTGGACGCCGGACGCCCGCTCCAGTACGACCAGACCGATCTGGTACCGCTTGTCATCGACGCCGTGAGCGACGCCCGGGCGGCCGGACGCGACCACAACTGGCGGCTCGAACTGCCGGAGGAGCCCGCGCTCGTCCTCGCGGACGCCGCACGGCTGCAACAGGTCATGGTCAATCTCTTCGCGAACGCCAGAACGCACACCCCGCCCGGTACGACCGTCACCGCACGCGTGCACCGGCACGGGCCGTGGCTGTGCGTGGACGTCCAGGACGACGGGCCCGGCATCCCGCCCGACCTGCTTCCGCGCGTCTTCGAACGCTTCGCACGCGGTGATTCCTCGCGTTCCCGGTCCTCCGGCTCGACGGGCCTGGGACTGGCCATCGTGCAGGCCGTCGCCGCCGCGCACGGCGGTGCCGTCACCGTGGACAGCATGCCCGGACGAACCGTGTTCACCCTCCATTTGCCCGCGATCGCCGTCGATCCGTTCGTGGAAACAAAGGCGCAACTGTTCTCACAGGCACAGCACAGCGCCACCACATGGGTGCAACAGGGCGTTTGACGAGAGTCGTTCGCATGCGAACCGACTCTTCTCCCGGCAACCTGCCGGCGCGGGAGCACCTCCCGGCCGGGTCCGCCGGTACGCCTGTCCTGGACGTAGTGATCCCCGTTTACAACGAGGAGAAGGATCTCCAGCCGTGTGTGGTGAGACTGCACGAGCATCTCAAGCGCACCTTTCCGTACGCGTTCCGCATCACGGTCGCGGACAACGCCTCTACGGACGCCACCCCTCAGGTGGCCGCACGGCTGGAGTCGGAGATACCGGAAGTCAGGTCCTTCCGGCTTGAGCAGAAGGGCCGCGGGCGCGCGCTGCGCACCGTGTGGTCGGCCTCGGACGCTCCGATCCTCGCCTACATGGACGTGGACCTGTCCACCGACCTCAACGCTCTCCTCCCGCTGGTGGCCCCGCTGATCTCGGGCCACTCGGACCTCGCGATCGGCTCCCGGCTCGCCCGCAGCTCGCGCGTGGTGCGCGGTGCCAAGCGGGAGTTCATCAGCCGCACCTACAACCTGATCCTGCGCGGCTCGCTGCAGGCACGCTTCTCGGACGCGCAGTGCGGCTTCAAGGCGATCCGCCGCGATGTCGCCCAGGTACTGCTGCCGCTGATCGAGGACACCGGCTGGTTCTTCGACACCGAGATGCTGGTGCTCGCCGAGCGCGCCGGACTGCGCATCCACGAGGTGCCGGTCGACTGGGTCGACGACCCGAACTCGACCGTGCACATCGCGAAGACCGCGACCGACGACCTGAAGGGCGTGTGGCGCGTCGGGCGCGCCCTCGCCACCGGTTCGCTCCCGCTCGACCGGCTCGCGCGCCCCTTCGGGGACGATCCGCGCGACCGCGACCTGACCGACGTACCCAAGGGCCTGGCCCGCCAGCTCGTCGGCTTCTGCGTGGTGGGCGCCCTGTCCACCCTCTTCTACCTGCTCCTGTACAGCGCCTTCCGTTCGTTCTCGGGCTCGCAGATCGCCAACGCGTTCGCCCTGCTCGTCTCGGCCGTCGCCAACACCGCGGCCAACCGCCGTCTGACCTTCGGCGTCCGCGGCCGCGGCAGCGCGGTCCGGCACCAGGCGCAGGGCCTGGTCGTCTTCGGCATCGGCCTCGCCCTCACCAGCGGCTCGCTCGCCGCCCTGAACGCGGCGACGAGCAGCCCGGCGCACTCCACCGAACTCGCGGTGCTCATCGCCGCCAACCTCGCGGCGACCGTGCTGCGGTTCCTGCTCTTCCGCGCCTGGGTCTTCCCGGACCGGCGTGACGAGACGGCGGCCTCGACAGTCGTCGCCTCGCACAACCCGGCCTCGCCCACCTACGGCACGACGACGGCGGCGCACCAGCAGCACCCGCACCAGCAGCACCCGCACCCGCAGCACCCGCACACGCCGCTGCCCCAGCGCCCGAACGCGACGGCGCCCCAAGCTCCGTACATCAACTACGACCACAACCAGACCGACGAGTTCCGCGCCGGTGAAGCCGCGGACCGCACCTGGGGGGACGCAACCATGCAGCTGCAAGCGGTGCGCCCGCACGATCACGACCCGAGGGACACGAGGGACGCACGATGACGACTCAGTCCGACACGAGCCATCAGGGGGGCGCGAGCCCTTCCGGGGGCGCCGAGCTCTCCTGGGGACCGCCGAGCTCGACGGCTCTGCAGGAGCCCGGGGCGCCGCCCACCGCGGCCCCCCGGTCCGGTGAGCCCAAGCAGCCGTTCTTCCACCGCGTCTGGCGCGGCCGGCCCGAGGATCCGCGCTGGGTGCGCCCCGCCTTCCTCGCCCTGCTCGTCGCCACCGGCCTGCTCTACCTCTACAACCTGAGCGCCTCCGGGTACGCCAACTCCTTCTACTCCGCGGCCGTCCAGGCCGGCAGCCAGAGCTGGAAGGCCCTCTTCTTCGGCTCGCTCGACTCGGCCAACGCCATCACCGTCGACAAGCCCCCGGCCTCGCTGTGGCCGATGGCCCTGTCGGTACGGATCTTCGGCCTCAACTCGTGGGCGATCCTCGTCCCCGAGGTACTCATGGGCGTCGCCACGGTCGGCGTCCTGTACGGGGCCCTGCGCCGTCGCTTCAGCCCAGCGGCCGGTCTGATCGCGGGCGCGGTGCTCGCGCTCACTCCCGTCGCCGCGCTGATGTTCCGGTTCAACAACCCGGACGCGATGCTCGCGCTGCTGATGACCGTCACGATCTACTGCGTGGTCCGCGCTCTGGAGGACGGCCGGACGAAGTGGCTGGTCCGGGCTGGTGTCGCGGTCGGCTTCGCGTTCCTGGCGAAGACCCTGCAGGCTTTCCTGATCCTGCCGCCGCTCGCGGTCGTGTACGCGGTCTGCGCGCCGGTGCAGCTCAGGAAGCGGTTCGCCCAGCTGGGTCTTTCGGCGGTGGCGATGGTCGTCGCCGGCGGCTGGTGGGTGGCGGTCGTGGAGCTGTGGCCCGCGTCCTCGCGCCCGTACATCGGCGGCTCGCAGAACAACTCCTTCCTCGAGCTGACCTTCGGCTACAACGGCCTCGGCCGCATCAACGGCGACGAGACCGGCAGTGTCGGTGGTGGCGGCGGCGGTGGCACCGGCCAGTGGGGCGAGACCGGCTGGAACCGGATGTTCAACTCGGAGATCGGCAGCCAGATCTCGTGGCTGCTGCCCGCCGCGCTGATCCTCTTCGTCGCGGGCATCGTGCTCACCCGCAAGGCCAAGAGGACCGACCTGACGCGCAGCTCGTTCCTCGCCTGGGGCGGCGCGCTGCTGATGACGGCGATCATCTTCAGCTACATGGCCGGCATCTTCCACCAGTACTACACGGTGGCCCTGGCCCCCTACATCGCGGCTGTCGTCGGCATGGGCGCGACGGTGCTGTGGGAGGAGCGGAGCAAGATCTGGGCCTCGCTCACCCTCGCCGGCGCGGTCACCGCGAGCGCCGCCTGGGGATACGTCCTCCTCAACCGCACCCCCACCTACCTGCCGTGGCTGAAGTGGCTGGTCCTCATCGGCGGTCTGGCCGGCGCGCTCGGCCTGATCTTCACGGCCAGGCTGGGCCGCCAACTGGCCCTCGCGGCGGTCGGGCTGAGCTTCGTGGCCTCGGTCGCGGGTCCGACGGCGTACACGCTGTCCACGGTGAACACCGGGCACACCGGTTCGATCGTCACGGCCGGTCCGGCGGGCGCCAGCATGATGGGCGGCCGGGGTGGTCCCGGTGGCGGCGGTGGCATGCGGGGCGGTTTCCCCGGTGGCGGCAACACTCGGGGCCAGAACCAGCCGGGCGGTAACGGCACCACCCAGCAGGGTGGCGGCATGGGCCAGCCCCCGACCGGCGGCACGGGCGGCACCGGCGGCTTCCCCGGTCAGAACCAGCAGGGCAACGGCAACGCCCAGGGCCAGAACCAGCAGGGCGGCATGCCCGGCGGTGGCGCGACGGGCGAGGGCGGCATGGGCGGTGGCGGAGTGGGCGGTCTGCTCAACGGCGCGACCGTCAGCTCCGCGGCCAAGAAGCTGCTGGAGACCAACGCGGGCGACTACACCTGGGCGGCCGCGGCCATCGGTTCCCAGAACTCCGCGAGCTACCAGCTCGCCACCGGCAAGCCGGTGATGGCGATCGGTGGTTTCAACGGCACCGACCCGTCCCCGACGCTGGCCCAGTTCAAGAAGTACGTGACGGACGGCAAGATCCACTACTTCATCTCGGGCGGCAGCATGGGCGGTGGGATGGGCGGCGGCAACTCCTCCTCCACCACCTCCACCTCCTCCCAGATCAGCTCGTGGGTCACGGCCAACTTCAGGAAGGTGACGGTCGGTTCGGCCACCTTCTACGACCTGACGCAGCCGACCAGCAGCTGACGGCAGGTCTTGTACGCGGGGCGGTGGCCCGGAGCGATCCAGCTCCGGGCCACCGCTCTGCTCACCCAGCACCTCCAATTCGTCCTGGGATACGGCCCCCCTGGAAGCCGGACTGCGTACGGCGCCGATCGCGCTCGCGGTCGTGGCGCTGAACTTCTCCGGCCTCTCGGCCAAGTGGACGGCGCGACTCGGCACACCGGTGTCGATCGCGCTCGGCATGACGCTGATGTCGGCCGGGCTGGTGTCGGTCGCCACGCTCGCCGCGCACGGGTACGGCGGCACACTGCTCGGGCTGCTGCTGATCGGCGCGGGCGCGGCCGTGGCCAACCCGGCCATGGCACACGCCATCATGACCGCGATTCCGCCGGAGAAGGCGGGCGTGGGCGCGGGCGTCAACGGCACGCTCGCCGAGTTCGGCAACGGCCTCGGCGTGGCGGTGCTCGGGGCGATCCTCAACTCCCGGTTCGCGGCGCTGATTCCGGTGGCGGCGACCTCGCTCCCGGCGGCACTGGCCTCGGCGGGCTCGGACGAGGAGCGCGGGCGGATCACGGACGCGTTCTCGTCGGGCCTGGAGACCAGCCAACTGGTGGGCGCGGCGGCCGTCCTTCTCGGTGGACTGCCGGCCGCGGCGTTGCTACGACGTGCGGAGAGGGCAGACTCCGCGGTGGCGGTATCGGCGTGGCGCCCGCTTAGCATCAGGGTTCCGAGTCATGAGTGATGAGTCATGAGTGATGAGTTGCGAGTTTCGAGTTCCGAGGAAGGTGCGCCATGGTGAGGGCAGCCGACCGTGCCGAGCGTCCGGCGCGGACCAGTGTCTGGCTGGAGGGCAAGGCTCCCCGGGGCGCTGCGGCGCGTGGGGGCGGGCAGCCGTCGGGGCTCGACCGGGACCGGATCACCGAGGTCACCGTACGGTTGTTGGATGCCGAGGGCATGGCGAGGTTCTCCATGCGCAGGCTGGCCGCCGAGCTGAACGTCACCGCGATGTCCGTGTACTGGTACGTCGACACCAAGGACGACCTGCTCGAGCTCGCCCTCGACGCCGTCTTCGGTGAACTGGAGCTGCCCGACGCGGAGTCGGGCGAGGACTGGCGCGACCAGCTCCGCTCCCTCGCCACCGGCTACCGCGCGTTGCTGGTCCGCCACCCCTGGGTGTCCCCGCTGATCGGCACCTTCCTGAACATCGGCCCGCACTCCATGGCCTTCTCGCTCTGTGTCCAGCAGGTGATCCGCAACACCGGCCTGCCCCGGCACGGCCAGATGGGCGCGCTCTCGGCGGTCTTCCAGTTCGTGTACGGGTTCGGCACCATCGAGGGCCACTTCGTGCAGCGCTGCGCGTCGGCGGGGATGACCCAGGACGAGTACTTCCGTCAGGCCATGAGCACGATCGGCGAACAGCCGCAGTTCTCCGCCAATTTCGAGAACGCCGCGGACCTCATGGAGGCCCGCGGCGGTGACACGGTCGAGGAGATGCGGGAGCGGGACTTCACGTTCGCGCTGGAGACGCTGATCGCGGGGATCGAGACGATGGTCGCCCGGGCCTAGGGCCTGTCCGCTCCTCCTCTCCTCCTCGGCTTCCTGGGTCACTCCCGGGTCATTCCTGGGGTGTCAGTCGGGCCGGGAAGCCGCCCGTCGCGACCGGGCCCCACTTCACCGGCGTGACCCGGATGATCGACTTGCCCTGCTTGAGCATGGCCTCCCGGTACTCGTCCCAGTCCGGGTGTTCGCCCGCGATGTTCCGGTAGTACTCGACGAGCGGCTCGACGGATTCGGGGGAGTCGATGACTTCGGCCGTGCCGTCGATCTGGACCCAGGGCTCGTTCCACTCGTCGCTCAGCACGATCAGGCTGACACGCTCGTCCCGCTTGGCGTTACGGGTCTTCGCGCGTTCGGGGTAGGTCGAGACGACGATCCGGCCGGCGTCGTCGACCCCGCAGGTCAGGGGGGAGCCCTGGGGGCTGCCGTCGGTACGGCGGGTCAGGAGGATGGCGCGGTGGCGGGGGCGTACGAAGTCGAGCAGTTCGTCCAGGGACACGGCGGTGTTCGTAGCGATGTTCGGTGCCATGTGAGTCAGCCTAGGCTGCCCGCCGGGAACGTGCGCTTGACTCACGCCTGTGCGAGGGACTCCCCTTGTACCGCCTGGACGTCCAGCTCCACCTTCAGCGTGGTGCCGATCGCTGAGATGCCTGCCTGGATGACCTGGTTGTAGTTCATGGCGAAGTCCTCGCGGTGGAGTTCGGCCGTCGCCCGGAAGGCGGCCCGTGTGCCGCCCCAGGGGTCGGCGCCCGTGCCCAGGTAGGCGAGGTCCAGGTCGACCGGGCGGGCGATGCCACGCATGGTGAGTTCGCCGTGGACGGTCCAGCGGTCGGAGCCGGCCGGGGCGAGGCCGGTCGAGCGGTAAGTGATCTGCGGGTACCTCTCGACGTCGAGGAAGTCGGGGGACTTCAGGTGGCCGTCGCGCATGCCGTTGCCGGTGTCGATCGAGGCGGCGGAGATCACGGCCTCGACGCGCGACTTGGACACGTCGTCCGGGGCGATCTCGATCGTCGCCCTGAAGTCCGTGAAGCGGCCGTGCACGCTGGAGATGCCCAGGTGCTGGGCGACGGCGCCGACGGAGGAGTGCGCCGGGTCGACGGTCCAGGGGCCGGGCGGCGGCAGTTCGTTGCCGCCCTGGCGGGCGAGGGTCACATTGCCGATCTCGGCCCGGCCGCTTGCCGTGACGATCGCGCTGGAGGCGGCGGGCGCGTACCCGACCGCGGTCACGATCACGGTGTACGCGCCGGGCGTGAGGACGGTCGGGTCGTGCACGGCTCCTTCGGCGTCCGCCTCGGCGCGCAGCACCTGCGTCCCCGTCATGTCGGTCACCGTGACGACCGCGTGCGACACGGCCCATCCGTCCCGCGTGCGAATCCGTGCGGTCAGTCCCATCCCGTTTTCTCCCTGCAAAGCACTAAAAATCGGTCGCAATGAGACCGGCCCGTGGGGGGCGCACCTCCGCTCAGAGTGCGCGCGTCCCCACGGGCCGGGGTATCGACTACTCGCCGGGGTGGGCGAGGGTGATGTCGTGGTCGTCGACGCCATGGCCGGAGACCGTGAGAGCCGTCGCCACCGGGGGGTAACCCGTCGCGATGACGGTGTACTCGCCGCCGTCCAGGTCGGTGAAGGCGTACGCGCCGTCCGTGCCGGTCCTGGCGGTGCCGATCACGTTGCCGGCCGCGTCGACCAGCGTGACCCGGGCGTCGCCCAGGGGGCCGGCGGGGGCCCGTACGACACCCTGGAGCTGGGCGCCCGCGCTGAGCTCGACCTCGATCCGGGTGACCCCGGCGCCGCCGACCTCGACGGGGAGGGCCTGCGGGCGGTGGCCGGCCGCGTTCACCGCGATGGTCACCGGACCCGGGACCAGCTCGGCGAAGGCGAACTGGCCCTGCTCACCGGTGGTCCCGGTGGCCAGCACGTCACCGCGGACGTCGGTCACGATGACCATGGCGTCCTTGACCGGGGTACCGGTCCCGGCGGCCCGGACGAATCCGCTCAGCCCGCTCGTGCCGCTCAGCAGGATGTCGTACGCCACCGGCTCGTCGTTCACGATGATCGTCGAGGCCTGCGGCTGGAAGCCGTCGGCGGAGGCGATCAGGACGTACGAGCCCGTGCCGGGCGCGTCCACCGCGTAGGAGCCGTCGGCCTGCGCGACCGACCGGCCCAGCTGCCGTCCCGCGAGCGAGATCAGCGTGACCGCGGCCTGCGGGACGGGGGCGCTCTCGGCGCCGCGGACGTGACCGCGGACCGGGATGCCGCCGGAGGCGGGCAGCGGGGCGCTCTCCCGTGTCGCGGTGGCGACGGCGGCGAGCCGCTGCGTGCCCTCGGGTCCGGCCGCGAGGCTCGTCTCGGCGACGGCCGCCCAGCTCGGGATCCTCTCCTCGGCGGGTGCCTCGGCGGTGGCCGGAGCCTCCGCCGCGGTGGCCTCCGCCTTCGCCTCCGCGGCCTGGGCCAGCGCGCCCGAGGTCCGCAGCGGGACCTCCTTGATGAACAGGACGATGAAGAAGGCGAGCAGCGCCAGGGCGGAGCCGATCATGAAGACGTCGGCTATGCCGTGGCCGTACGCGCTCTCGAGGACCGTGCGCAGGGGCGCGGGCAGCGAGTCCATGTTCGGGATGGTGCCGGAGCCGGAACCGGACGCGGCGGCCGCGTACTTGGGGTCGATGCCGGCCAGGCCGTCCTTGACGTAGTCGGTGATCCGGGTGGACATGATCGCGCCGAGCGCGGAGACGCCGATCGCACCGCCGAGGGAGCGGAAGAAGGTGACCGTGGAGCTGGCCGAGCCGAGGTCGGACGGGGCCACCTGGTTCTGCGTGGACAGCACCAGGTTCTGCATCGTCATGCCGACGCCGAGACCGAGCAGCGCCATGAAGATCGCGACGTGCCAGTAGGTCGTGTCGTAGCGGATGCTGCCCAGCAGGCCCAGGCCCGCGGTGATGAGGACGGTGCCGCTGACCAGCCAGTACTTCCACCGGCCGGTCTTGGTGATGACCTGGCCGGAGACCGTGGAGGCGATGAACAGGCCGCCGATCATCGGGATGGTCATCACGCCCGACATCGTCGGGGACTTGTCCCGGGCCAGCTGGAAGTACTGGCTGAAGAAGACCGTGCCGGTGAACATCGCGACGCCCACGAAGAGCGAGGCGAGGGAGGAGAGGGTGATGGTGCGGTTGCGGAACAGCCGCAGCGGGATGATCGGCTCGCTCGCCTTGGACTCGACGAGCACGAAGAGCAGACCGAGGACGATCGCGCCGCCCACCATCGCGTACGTCTGCCACGACACCCAGTCGTACTTGTCACCGGCGAAGGTGACCCAGACCAGCAGCAGCGAGACCGCGGCGGAGATGAAGAACGCGCCGGCCCAGTCGACCTTCACGTCCCGCTTCACGGTGGGCAGGTGCAGGGTCTTCTGCAGCACGATCAGCGCGATGATCGCGAAGGGCACGCCGACGTAGAAGCACCAGCGCCAGCCGAGCCACGAGGTGTCGGTGATGACACCGCCGAGCAGCGGGCCGCCGACGGTTGCGACGGCGAAGGTCGCGCCGAGGTAGCCGGAGTACCGGCCGCGCTCGCGCGGGGAGATCATCGCCGCCATGACGATCTGGGCGAGGGCGGACAGACCGCCGACACCGACGCCCTGGACCACACGGCACGCGATGAGCATGCCGGGGTTCTGGGACAGGCCGGCGGCGGCCGATCCCAGCACGTAGATGACGAGGGCTATCTGTACGAGCGCCTTCTTGCTGTACAGGTCGGAGAGCTTGCCCCACAGAGGCGTGGTCGCGGTCATGGCCAGCAGCGAGGCCGTGACGACCCAGGTGTAGGCGGACTGGCCGCCGCCGAGGTCGCCGATGATCTCGGGGAGTGCGTTGGTGACGATCGTCGACGACAGGATCGCGACGAACATGCCGAGCAGCAGGCCGGAGAGCGCCTCCATGATCTGGCGGTGTGTCATCGGGGTGCCGTCGGAGGGTCCACCTCCGTGCTTGGCGTGAGCCCGCACACCGGCTGGTGTGGTCGTTGCCATGGGCTTCCTTCTCTTGTCTTACGCGGGTGTACGGGTGGTCAGTTCGGTTGCTTCCGGCACGTAGGGCGGCCGGGGTACGGCACGGCAGTCGCCGAAGCTCTCGCGCAGCCGGCCCATCAGGTGGATGAGCAGGCCGACCTCGTGGTCGGACCAGTCGCTCAGCCGGTCGGCGAACAGCCGCGAGGAGCGGCGGGAGAGCTCGGTGAGCTGCTCGCGTCCCGCGTCGGTGAGGCGCAGGATGCGGGAGCGTTTGTCGGCGGGGTCGGGGAGGCGTTCGATCCAGCCCCGGTCGGCGACGTGGGCGACGTGGCGGCTGGTCACCGACATGTCCACGGCGAGCAGCTCGGCGAGCTTGCTCATCCGCATGTCGCCGTGCCGGCCGAGGAGGGTCAGTACGGCGGCGGAGCCCGCGGGGCAGTCGTGCGGCAGGATCCGCCCGAGCTCCCGCTTCACGGCGCCGATGGCACTGAGCTGACGAGCCAATTCCTCGTACTGCGCCTGCTCGGCCATCACACCTCCCGTAGTCGTTGCTTGGGGCAACCATAAATCCAGTTGGTTGCTGCAGGCAAACGATATCGCTGCCGCTGGGATAAAAAGATGGCAAAGGCACGTATTGGCGAACGTAAACCTGCTGGTGGGCGGCTCGCACGGCTTTGAATCCGCTGTGGACCGGCGGAACCCCCACACCCGGGCGCATCCCGTTCCCGGGCTCTGGCCTGCCCCACGAAGGGCTCCGCCCTGCCTCCGCGGGGACTGGACGCCTGGCCCTCGGCTGCGCCGAGGGCTGCCCCGCACCCTCGCCTCTCCCGACGGCGGGGCCTCCATGTGCGCCAGCCGTTGATCCGGAGCTCTTCGGCTGACCGCCGGTGAGGGTGGGCGCGCGGTCCCCCGCGCCCCTGGCGGGGCGCTGCCTGCCGGGGGCATCCAGCTCGCCGCCCACGCCATCCGGAACCGGGGGAACGGGGGCGAGGGGAACCCGGCGCTTGGGTAGGGGGCGTGTATTCGCTAGGGTCCTGGGCCATGGCAAACACCCAGGGCCCCGAGGGCAACTACGACCCCGCGGGTAGCACCCAGATGTTCCGCGCTTTCGTCGACGAGGGCCCCCAGGCCCGGCAGCAGCAGGCGGCCGCCCCGGCGGGCCCCCGCATCGGCCTGATCATCGGCATCGTCGTCGCCGTGGCGGTCGTGGCCGCCGTGGCGTGGCTCGCGCTGGCGTAAGGGCAACCCGCCCGCCCCGCCGGCAGGACCGGTGGAGGCGGGTCACTTCCACTGGACGGACACGTCCCGCGTCTCGATGTGCATGCCGAGCGGCACGCGCCAGTCGTCGACGCACACCGTCCAGGTCTTCGTGCTGCCCGCTCCGGCCGCGATCGGAGCCGGCAGATCCCGCGTCGAGTCGATCGTCGCCCAGTCGATGCCGAGCGCCCCGATGATGTGCGTCCCGAGGGTCACCGTGCCCGAACGCACGGCGCTGTCACCGGTGTTGCGGAAGGAGACGGTCACCTTCTCGCACCAGCGCCTGTCGGTGGCCTCCCGCGCGGGCTCGCCCACGTCGAGAACGGCGGGGCCGACGGGACCGGGGGAACCGGGGGTACCAGGGGGACCGGTACTTGCCGTGGAACCCGGGGTCGGCCGAGCGGGGGGCGCCGAGGCGGTGCCCGAACCGGCCCTCGTACGGGAAGAGTTGTCGTCGCCGCGGCTCGTTGCCGCACCGGGCGAAGCGGAAAGTGGGGGCCGCGGGGGTGAACTGCCCTGCTGAGGGGCCCCTTTGGCGGCTTGCGTGGACCCGGGCAGCGGGGTCAGCGAGACGTTTCCGGTCGGGGCCACGACGGGTCCCGAATCGGCCGGCGCTCCCACCGCCACGTATCCGCCGCCGCTCCCGCCGTCCCCGCACGCGGCCAGTACGGCACCCAGGCAGACAACAGCCGTCGAGGCGCCCACCAGGGCGCCTCGACGGCCACGGAGCCAAGTCGCTCGACGCATCGCGCCAGTGTGGCTGACGATCCGTCAATTATGAAGGGTCGGGCAGGGGGTCTCAGTCGGAGATCAGGCCCTCGCGGAGCTGGGCCAGGGTGCGGGTGAGGAGGCGGGAGACGTGCATCTGTGAGATGCCGACCTCCTCGCCGATCTGCGACTGGGTCATGTTGGCGAAGAAGCGCAGCATGATGATCCGGCGCTCGCGGGGCGGGAGTTTGGCGAGCAGCGGCTTCAGCGACTCGCGGTACTCGACGCCTTCCAGGGCGGTGTCCTCGTAGCCGAGGCGGTCCGCGAGGGAGCCCTCGCCGCCGTCGTCCTCGGGGGCCGGGGAGTCGAGGGAGGAGGCCGTGTAGGCGTTGCCGACCGCGAGGCCGTCGACGACGTCCTCCTCCGACACACCCAGGACCGCGGCGAGTTCGGCGACGGTCGGGGAGCGGTCGAGCTTCTGGGAGAGCTCGTCGCTGGCCTTGGTGAGGGCCAGGCGCAGCTCCTGGAGGCGCCTCGGGACGCGAACGGACCACGAGGTGTCACGGAAGAACCGCTTGATCTCGCCGACGACCGTCGGCATCGCGAACGTCGGGAACTCCACGCCGCGTTCGCAGTCGAAGCGGTCGATCGCCTTGATCAGGCCGATGGTGCCGACCTGGACGATGTCCTCCATCGGCTCGTTGCGGGAGCGGAAGCGGGCCGCCGCGTACCGCACGAGCGGGAGGTTGAGCTCGATGAGGGTGTCCCGGACGTAGGGACGCTCGGGGCTGTTCTCGCCGAGTGCGGCGAGCCGCAGGAACAAGGAGCGGGACAGGGTGCGGGTGTCGATGGCTCCCGAGGTCTCGGGGGCCGCCTGGACGGCTTCGGGGGCCGGAGCGGCATCGGGGGCCGGAAGGGCCGGGACATCGTGAAGCGCGTCGGGCGCCGGTTCGCTCTTCGTGAGCGTGAGCACCTTCGAGCTGCCCTGGTCTGCGGACATGCCACCCCCTTTGGGTCGCGGACGGTCGCGGCGGACGCTCCCGTCGGAGGAACGCAGCCTCCACCTGAATACCGGCGGCGGGGCCGCGGCAAACGCTCTTCGGGGAGAATGTCACATGTCGGCAACACGCTGTAGTGACATGTCGACATGGAAGGGATGAATCGGCCCTGGAAAAGGAGGGTCTGACGGTTTTTCGACGCTGAACTGTCGGAAAAGGAGCCCTTGAGCGATTCGCTCTTGTCGGTTACGCCTCGATCCTGTTTGCGGATCGCAGCCGTGCGAAGCTCCGGGCGAGCAGCCTTGACACATGCATCTGGGAGACTCCCAGTTCCGCGCTGATCTGTGACTGCGTCAGATTGCTGTAGTAGCGGAGGAGAAGGATCCGCTGCTCGCGCTCGGGCAGTTGTACGAGGAGATGGCGGACGAGGTCGCGGTGTTCGACTCCGTCGAGGGCCGGGTCCTCGTAGCCGAGCCGGTCGAGCAGTCCGGGCAGCCCGTCACCCTCCTGGGCGGCTTCGAGCGAGGTCGCGTGGTACGAGCGTCCGGCCTCGATGCAGGACAGCACCTCCTCCTCGGTGATGCGCAGCCGCTCGGCGATCTCGGCGGTCGAGGGGGAGCGCCCGAAGGCCGTCGTCAGGTCCTCCGTCGCGCTGTTCACCTGCACCCACAGCTCGTGCAGTCGGCGGGGTACGTGGACGGTGCGGACGTTGTCGCGGAAGTACCGCTTGATCTCGCCGACGACGGTCGGCATCGCGAAGGTCGGGAACTGTACGCCGCGGTCGGGGTCGAAGCGGTCGATCGCGTTGATCAGGCCGATGGTGCCGACCTGGACCACATCCTCCATCGGCTCGTTGCGGGAGCGGAAGCGGGCGGCCGCGTACCGCACGAGCGGCAGGTTCGCCTCGATGAGCGCCCCGCGTACGCGGTCGTGCTCCGTGGTGCCCGGCTCCAGCGTCTTGAGCTGGCCGAAGAGCAGCTGGGTGAGGGCCCGGGTGTCGGCGCCTCGACGTCGCTCAGGGGTGACCTGCTCAGGGGTGACGCGTTCGTGGGCGATGTGCTCAGGAGCGATCCTCTCGGGGGTGACGCGTTCGTGGGCGATGTGCTCAGGAGCGATCCGCTCGGGGCTGACGCGTTCCTGGGTGATGGGTTCCGTGGTGATGTGTTCCTTGGGGATTTCCTGTGGCGGTGCTTGAGGCGCAGTACTGGCCGGCACGGTCAACTCCACCTCTATGATCCGTCAGATCCATCAACTCATCCGTCAAAAGCGGTCATAGCATCACAAGACATGTGCACTGTGTGCAAGCACCGGATAACACCGTGTTGAACAGGATTTAGGGAGAGTTGGGGCATAAGAAGCGGAAAAGCCCCTCACCGGTTTCCGGCGAGGGGCCCAGAGCGCGTCGGCTCGGATCGGTTCAGAACGGATAGTCGGCGATCACCCAGGTCGCGAACTCGTGCCACAGCGCGACGCCCGCCTGGTGTGCGGGATGCTCCAAGTACCGCTTCAGGGCGTCGGAGTCGTCGACCGCGGAGTTGATCGCGAAGTCGTACGCGACGGGCCGGTCGGTGATGTTCCAGCCGCACTCCCAGAACCGCAGCTCGGGGATCTGGTCGCCGAGCGGGCGGAAGGCGGCCACGCCCTCGACGACGCGGGGGTCGTCACGCTCGACGCCTTCGTTGAGCTTGAAGAGGACCAGATGGCGGATCACGGGTACTCCCTGGTGGTACGGGCCGTGCGGGGGCGGCCGATCAGTTCTTGGCCCCGTCGGCGATCCACGTCATGAAGTCGCCGATGGACCGGGCGGCGGTCGAAATGCCCTCGAACCCTATCTGGACGTAGTCGGCCGCCTTCGCCGGATCCGTGATGATCACGTACAGCGCGAAGACGACGAGTATGTAGACGGCGAGCTTCTTCGAATTCACCGCCATCGCGGCCTCCCTGTGACTGCTGCGCCCACTGGGCCCCCTGTGCCGGCGGTGAGTGTAACCTCCACCCCACTTTTTTGGACCAACGGCCCGCTGGCCTAGGTCCTTTGCCGTACGCACGAAGGGCCCCGTCTTGCGACGGGGCCCTTCTCAAGCGGTAGCGGAGGGATTTGAACCCTCGGTGACTTGCGCCACACTCGCTTTCGAGGCGAGCTCCTTCGGCCGCTCGGACACGCTACCGAGGGAGACCCTACCCCAAGGTGGGCCATGGTCTGAAATCCGTTTCCCGCCGCCGGTCCCGCCGCCCCGTGGAGTCAGCGGTCGCGGAAGAAACGGGTGAGCAGACTCGCGCACTCGTCCTCGAGTACGCCCCCGATCACCTCGGGGCGGTGGTTGAGCCGGCGGTCGCGTACGAGGTCCCAGACGGAACCGGCCGCGCCCGCTTTCTCGTCGCGGGCGCCGTAGACGACCCGGTCGACCCGGGACTGGACGAGTGCGCCCGCGCACATCGTGCAGGGCTCCAGGGTGACGACGAGCGTGCAGCCGGTCAGCCGCCACTCGCCGAGCCGCTGGGCGGCCCCGCGGATCGCGAGCACCTCGGCGTGCGCCGTCGGATCGCCCGTGGCCTCGCGTTCGTTGTGTCCGGTCGCGAGCACCGTCGTACCGTCCGTGGACAGCACGACGGCGCCGACGGGAACATCCCCGCCCTGGACGGCCCGGTGGGCCTCGTCCAGGGCGAGCCGCATCGCGGCCCGCCAGCGGTCGCGTACCGGATCTGCCGGATCTGCTGGAAAGGTCTCTTTTGTCGGGCTCACCCGGGAAATCTATCGGGCTCGCCCGGAAAACCGCCTCCCCCGGAAGCCGCGGGAGCCGGAACCTGCCTTCCGGATCAGGTCCCAGGACCTGTCCGGCGGATCAGGATCTAGCGGACGGTCTCCAGGACCTCCGCCGCTCCCAGGGCTTCGGCGATCGTGCTGAGCGCGTCGCCTTCGTCCAGGGCGAGCAGTTCCTTCTCGCTCACACCGAGGTCGGCGAGGATCTCGCGGTCCCCGACGGGGCTGTGCGAGACGATCTCGCCGGAGACGCTCTCCTCCTCGTCGTCCTCGGAGTCGTGTGCGTCGTCGGGTTCACCGTCCTCGGTGCCGTCCAGGTCGAGGGAGTCCAGGTCGGCGTCGTCGTCGCCGGGCTCCCGTCCTAGTAGTTCGTCCGTGAGCAGGATCTCGCCGTACGAGCTGCGGGCAGCGGCTGCGGCGTCCGAGACGTAGATGCGAGGGTCCTCCTCACCGTCCACGCGGACGACGCCGAACCACGCGTCCTCCTGCTCGATGAGTACGAGCACCGTGTCCTCCTCCGAGGCTTCACGGGCCAGATCGGTCAGATCCGACAGGGTCTCCACATCGTCGAGCTCTGTGTCGCTCGCTTCCCACCCGTCTTCGGTGCGCGCGAGCAGTGCGGCGAAGTACACCGTGACTCTCCCACTGGTCATAGGCGTGCCGGTTGGGGGTCCCCCCGGCGGAGGTCGATTGGGCGGGGAGTGCTGCTCCGAGACCCCACCCACTCGGAATCGTGGCAGAAACAGAGCGTTCAGGGGACGTCTTCGGCCTGCTGTGTCTGCCTCTTTTGATCGCTAACAGCGGATCGTACGCGGCCCTCGGCGTCGTGTGTGCATGTCCCCGCCCTCACGGCGTGGGCGGATCACCAAGGAGCTGCAAAAGGAGCCACCAACGGAGCTACCAACGGAAGCTGCGCATGCGCATGGCGTGACGGAGGCGGGCGACCTTGGCGCGGCGGGGCTGGACGCGGTCACGCAGCTCGCGCGCCTCGGTCAGGTCCCGGAGGAACTGGGCCCGGCGCCGCCGGCGCTCGGCGTCCGTCTCCGGCTGCCTGATCCGTTCGGCCGGTTCGGCCGGTTCGGCCCGCTCCGCCCGTTCGGCCCGTTCGGCCGGTTCGGCCCGTTCGGCCGGTTCGGCCCGCTCCGCCCGTTCGGATTGTTCGGATGGTTCGACGCGGCGAAGTCGTACGGGCCGTTGGGCGGGTTCGGCCCCCTCGGCTCGTCCGAGTCGCTCCAACTGCTCCGGGGACTCCTTTTCCCGGTCCGGCATAGGCCCACCACCCCAGGTCGGTCCCTACCGCTTTCCCCCTGACGGGCGGTTTGATGCCAGCGCGAGGGACACGGGGGCACGGCTACTGTTATGGGCATGCGTCTCCACGTCGTCGACCACCCCCTGGTCGCCCATAAGCTCACCACCCTGCGCGACCGGCGCACCGACTCCGCGACCTTCCGGCGGCTCGCCGACGAGCTGGTCACCCTGCTCGCCTACGAGGCCACCCGGGACGTGCGCACCGAGCAGGTCGACATCGTGACCCCGGTCGCCTCCACCACGGGCGTCAAGCTGTCCTACCCGCGCCCGCTGGTCGTGCCGATCCTGCGTGCGGGCCTCGGCATGCTCGACGGCATGGTGCGGCTGCTGCCGACCGCCGAGGTGGGCTTCCTGGGCATGGTGCGCGACGAGGAGACGCTCCAGGCCTCCACGTACGCGACCCGGATGCCGGACGACCTCTCCGGGCGCCAGGTGTACGTCCTCGACCCGATGCTGGCCACCGGCGGCACGCTCGTCGCGGCGATCCAGGAGCTGATCAAGCGCGGCGCCGACGACGTCACCGCCGTGGTGCTGCTCGCCGCCCCGGAGGGCGTCGAGGTCATGGAGCGCGAGCTCGCGGGCACGCCGGTGACGGTCGTGACCGCGTCGGTCGACGAACGGCTCAACGAGCACGGTTACATCGTGCCGGGGCTGGGCGACGCGGGGGACCGGATGTACGGGGCGGCCGAGTAGGTTCCCGCACCTCGGCGGGACCTGCGACGGGCCTGCGCGGGACCGTCGCGGCCCTACGGGGCCCTGAGTCGTCCCTTGGGCCCTCAGCGGTCTCACGAAGGCTGTCGACGGCCCTATGGGGCTGCCGGCAGCCCTCGCTGTTCTCGGCTGTTCAGCAGTTCTTCGGAGAAGCGGACGCGGCCGGCTGGGGTCCGGACAGGGTGGCCAGGGCCTTGTCGGCGTCCTCCTTCTTCGTGAGGCTCTTGAAGCTGGTGCCGATGATCAGGTCGACCCGGTCGGCCTGGGCGCGGCCGTCCGTCTTCACCTCGGCGCCGGACAGCTGCGTGCCGAGTACCGGCAGCGCGGCCTGTGCGGCTCCCTTGGCGCCGAGCAGTATCCCGGCGCCGTTGACCTTCTTGTCGTACGTGGCCGTCGCGTTGCCCACGTCACCGATGCGGAACCCGCGCTTCTTCAGCTCGTCCGCGGTCTGCTTGGCGAGCCCGCTGCGTGGCGTGGCGTTGAGTACGTTGACGGTGATCTGTCCGGGCCTGGGAAGCGTCCCGGCGGCGGTGGACGCGGTGGTCGCCGTGGACGCCGTGGTCGCTTTGGCCGACGGGCCGGCCTTGGACGTGCAGTCGTCCTTCGCACCGGCCGCCGTGGCCTTGTCGCCCTTGCCGGTGAAGACATCGATGAGCTGCAGGGTTCCCCACCCGATCAGCCCTAGCGCGGTGACGGAGGCGACGACCAGGAACACGAGCCTGCGACGCCCCCGGGGTCGGCGCATCCGTGGGTATTTGTCCCCCGTGATCCGGTACTGGCCGCCCATGCCAGGGGGAGTGAGCATGCTCATGGGCGCAGCGTAGTGTGCCGCGGCGGTGATTCCTACTAAATGATCATCGGTCGAGGCTCAGTCCAACCCAAAAGGGTCAACGAGCGGGGATCCCGGGCCTCGAAGAGGCCCTCGCGTCCCTGCGCCCGGTCTCGGCCGAGTTCGTCTCGGTCGAGTTCGTCCCGGCCGACGCGGTCTCAGTCGAAGTCGTCTCAGTCGAGTTCGAGCACACGTGCGTGGAGCACCTGGCGCTGTTGCAGCGCGGCGCGTACGGCGCGGTGCAGGCCGTCCTCGAGGTACAGGTCGCCCTGCCACTTCACTACGTGCGCGAACAGGTCGCCGTAGAACGTGGAGTCCTCGGCGAGGAGGGTCTCCAGGTCCAGCTGGCCCTTGGTCGTCACGAGCTGATCGAGGCGGACCGGGCGCGGCGCGACGTCCGCCCACTGCCGGGTGCTTTCCCGGCCGTGGTCGGGGTACGGCCGTCCGTTTCCGATGCGCTTGAAGATCACACGGAAAGCCTACCGGCCCAGACCTTCCGGGCGCAGCCATGGCGACGTAGTGCGACGCTGGAAAAGACGTCGTAAATCAGTGCAAACCGGGAACATGGGCCTGATATGAGCGACAGCGAAGCACCTCCCGCGGTGGCACCCGAAGGTGTGAGCGGCGCCCGTGGGCTCCCCCAGGAAGCCCTGGAGATCGCCTCCGGTTACGCGTTCTCCGGACCCGCGTTCGACCTGGGCGCGCTGCTCTGGGACGGGCGGTGTCTGCCGGACGCCCGGATCCGCATTCCGCTGCCCGTGCTCAACCGGCACGGGCTGGTCGCCGGAGCCACCGGCACCGGCAAGACCAAGACGCTGCAGCTGATCGCCGAGCAGTCGTCCGCGCAGGGCGTGCCGGTGTTCCTCGCCGACATCAAGGGTGATGTCTCCGGGATCTCGGCGCCGGGCGTGTCGAACGACAGGCTGCTGGCGCGTGCCCAGGAGGTCCACCAGGAGTGGACGCCGACCGCCTGCCCGGCCGAGTTCTACGCGCTCGGCGGCATGGGCAAGGGCATCCCCGTACGGGCGACGGTCACCAGCTTCGGCCCGGCGCTGTTGTCCAAGGTGCTCCAGCTCAACCAGACCCAGGAGCAGTCGCTCGGCCTGATCTTCCACTACGCCGACCAGAAGGGTCTGGAACTGTTCGACCTCAAGGACCTGCGGGCCGTCGTCACCTTCCTGGCCTCGGACGAGGGCAAGGCGGAGCCGAAGGGCATCGGTGGCCTGTCGCCCGCGACGGCGGGCGTGATCCTGCGCTCCCTGACCGCCTTCGAGGCGCAGAGCTGTCATCTGTCAGCTGACAGATGACAGATGACAGGAGGTGAGGCGGGCGCCCCGCACGCGGTCGGGGCGCCCGCCTCGGTGTTCCCTCGGTTGTGCCTGGCCGTTGTGCCTAGCTGTTTCCGTGCTCCTTGGGCGAGGGCGTCCGCACCTGCCGGGCATCCGGCGCGGGCCTGGACTCGGGCTGCGGCTTGGGCGTGTTGCGGACGGCTTCCGCGCGCAGGAGGGCGCGCAGGACCGCGTACGGGTCGGTGGGCATGACTGTGTCCTTGCGTTCGCTGGTTCACTGACTGACTGGCGGGGACGGTCCGGAGGCCGGGCCGGGCCTGTCAGCAGCGCAGGACCACTGAGCGCAGGGCGTGCAGCGTGCGGGAGTGCGACGGCGGTACGCGACGGGGGCGGGGCGCCGGCTCCGGGCCGTCGGGAGCGGTCGGTTCGGGGCGCAGCGGGTTGAGGAGGCGGTGGTCCTGCCGGGTGGGCGGGCGAAGGGCCGTGTCGAGTACGTCGTGTTCGGCGCCGCAGTCCGTTCCGGCGGAGGCCACGACGGGGGTCGGGGCGAGGGTGTCGACGTGGGTGCCCGCCGCGAGGATCGTGACGACGAGGAGCGTCAGAACCCGCATCCACGCGTGCCGGTGCGGCGGGCGCGGCCGGCGGTGCGCAGAGGGGCTCATAGGAGGTCGTGTCCCCATCCGGAGTGGGTGGTTCATCGGATCGGCGGCGAGATCCGCCCTCATGGGCTACGGGTGAGGCGCGGAGTTGACGTACGGCGTGGACTCGTCGTGCGGTCAGACGACGGCCGGGATCTGCTTGGCGCGGCCGCGGATCACGAACGCCGTGACGATTTCCGTGACGCCGACCGCGATGAGCCAGCAGCCGCCGACGAGGGTGAGGACGGCGACCGAGGTGAACGGGGACACGATCAGGACGATCCCCGCGAGGAAACTGACGATCCCGAGGAAGATCTGCCAGCCGCGGGCCGGCACGGTCGGGTCGGACGCGGCGGCCAGGGTCTGGGTGATGCCGCGGAACAGCCAGCCGATGCCGATCCACAGGGCGAGCAGGAGGGTCGACTGCATCGGGCCCCGGAAGCAGAACAGGCCGAGCAGGATCGAGAGGGCACCGCTGATGAAGGCCATGACGCGCAGCGAGGTCGCGACGTGGGTGCCGAACGCGGCGACGAGCTGGAGTACGCCGCTGAAGAGCAGGTAGAGGCCGAAGAGCACGCCCGCGGCGAGCAGGGAGGCGCCCGGCCAGACCAGCACCAGCACGCCCAGGACGAAGGCCGCGATGCCGGCGAGCAGAACGGCTTGCCAGGCGCTGCGGGCGATGAGGTGCAGGGGGCCTTCGGGAGTGACGTGTGGCTCGCGGTCGTGGATGTGGCGGTCGTCGTACTGCGGGCCGTGGTGGGGGGTGTTCGGTACCTCACTCATGCTCCATGCTCTGGCCGGGCGGGGCCGTCCTGCCACCGCGGTGACCCATCCGACGGACCCTCGCCCCCGCCGCCCCCACCCGTCACATCCCAGGGGCTCCGCCCCCAGACCCCCGTTCGGCCTGAACGGCCTCGTCCTCAAACGCCGGACGGACTGAAAGATGTGCGCCGGCGCTCGGGCGAGGGCAGGGAGGCTACTTGCCGGAGGCCTTCGCCTGGGCCTTCATTTCCTGTTTGTGGGCGCGGACCTTCGCCAGGGACTCCGGGTCGGTGATGTCGGCGACGGAGCGGAAGGAGTTCGGCTCGCCGTACGCCCCCGCCGCCTCGCGCCAGCCCTTGGGCCGCACACCGAACTGCTTGCCGAGGAGGGCCAGGAAGATCTGGGCCTTCTGGGCGCCGAAGCCGGGCAGTTCCTTGAGCCGCCGCAGCAGCTCATCGCCCGTCTTGACGCCCTCCCAGACCTTGGCCGCGTCCCCGTCGTAGTGCTCCACGAGGTACTGGCACAGCTGCTGGATCCGCTTGGCCATGGACCCGGGATAGCGATGCACGGCCGGCTTCGCGGTGAGCAGCGCGGCGAACTTCTCCGGGTCGTACGCGGCGATCTCGTGCGCGTCCAACTCGTCCGCACCCATGCGTGAGGCGATCGTGCGCGGTCCCTTGAACGCCCACTCCATCGGCACCTGCTGGTCCAGCAGCATCCCGGTCAGGGCGGCGAGGGGACTGCGGCTGAGCAGCGCGTCCGCTTCGGGATCCTGGGCGATGTGAAGACCGACGTCCATGCCTCGATGATCCCGCGTGAGGATGCGGAACGCCTCTCAGGCCTCCGTGCGCCAGTAGTCCATGGCGTTCACCCGTTGCCTCGTGGTGCCGTGGACCGTTGCCTCGTGGTGCCGTGGCCTCGTGGTGCCGTGGCCTCGTGGTGCCGTGGACCGTGGCCTCGATGGTGTCCGCGGGCTTTGCCGCCCGCGCCCAGTCGCTCGCGCCCCGCGAGCATGCCGCAGTCGGTGAGGCGCAGGCGCCGGTAGCGCGGGGTGATGTCTTCGGCTCCGGTCACCGTGAACTCGAAGTCCTTGCCGCGCAGCAGTTCGAGTACCGAGCCTTCCCAGCCGTGCCCCTGGCCCATCGGCTCTCCACCCCGCGCGTACGATTTCGCCCAATGAAAGTTAGGTTAGCCTAACCTGACAAAAGTGGGGATGGATTGTGACCGCCGAGCTCTACCGTGACCCTTGGGGGATCCCCCACCTGCGCGCCACCGGCGCCCGCGCCCTCGCCCGTGCCCAGGGTCGTGTCACCGCCCTCGACCGTGCCTGGCAACTGGAGGTCGAACGGCACCGTTCGCAGGGCACCTCCGCCGCGTTCCTCGGCGCCGAGGCCGTCGGCTGGGACCGGTTCGCACGCCGGGCCCGGCTCGACGACACCGCGAGACGTTGCTTCGCGGCGCTGGAGAGACGGGATCCGGAGACCGCCGACTGGGTCGTCGCGTACGTCGACGGGGTCAATGAGGGACTGGCCGAAGGCGCCGGGCGCGCACCGGAGTTCGCGGAGACCGGGCTCGCCCCGGGGAGCTGGGAGCCCTGGACCCCGCTCGGCGTCTGGCTCGGCGCGCACATCCTCTTCGCCGGTTTCCCCGCCAAGCTGTGGAGGGAGGAGGTCGTCCGCCGGATCGGACCGGAGGCCGTGGACCTCTTCGCCGCCGACGGTCCCGGCACCTCCGGCAGCAACGGCTGGCTCGTCACGGGCGAGCGGACCGGCACCGGGCAGCCGGTCATCGCGGGCGACCCCCATCGCTTCATCGAGGACCCCGGCGTCTACCAGCAGATCCACCTCTCCTGCCCGGAGTTCGACGTCGTCGGCCTCGCCGTCCCCGGCGTCCCGGGAATCGCCCACTTCGCCCACACGGGCACGGTCGCCTGGGCCATCACCAACGCGATGGCCGACTACCAGGACCTGTACCGGGAACGACTGCGACGCGTCGGACCCCAGGGACCGGAGGGAACGGGCAGCTGGGAGGCGCTCGACCCCGACGGGGAGTGGCGGGCCGTCGCCCGGCACATGGAGACGGTCGCGGTGGCGGGCGGTGAACCCGTCGAGGTCGAGGTCGTCGAGACTCCGCGCGGACCGGTCGTCATCGGGGGAGCGGAGATGACCGAGGGCGTCGAACCCATCAGCCTCCGCTACCCGCCCCGCGTCACCGAAGACCTCGGCTTCAGCGCGCTCCTCCCCCTCCTCAGGGCCCGCGAAGTCGATGACGTCGACCGGGCGTTCGACCACTGGGCCGAGCCCGTGAACGTCGTCCAGGCCGCCGACACCGAGGGCGGCGTGCTGCACCGGGTCGCCGGCCGGGTCCCGCTGCGCGGCGCGGACAACCGCACCCGGATCGTCGCCGCCTGGGAGCCCGGGCACGAATGGCGGGGCTGGCACGAGATGCCGTACGGGACGGTCGAGGACGGCGTCGCCGTGATGGCGAACCAGCGCGGCCTCGCCGGTCCGCTAGGTGTCGAGTTCGCCGCGTTCCACCGTGCCGCCCGGATCCGGCAGCTCCTCGACGAGCGGCCGAAGTGGTCGGCCCAGGACATGGCGGACATCCACATGGACACCCATCTGGCCTCCGCCGCACCCCTGATGGGCCACCTCGCCGCCCTCGACGGGCTCAGCATCGAGGCGACCGCCCTGCGCGACCGGCTGCTCGGCTGGGACCGCCGGATGACGGCCGACAGCAAGGCGGCGGCCGCCTGTTCCGCGGTGCGCGGCGCGGTCGTACGACGGCTCGCCGCGCACCCCGCCTTCGCCGCGCTGGCCGACCCGCCCGCGTACCCCGAGGTCTTCCGCCCCTGGCTCGCCCTCCTCCCCCGCGTCGGCTTCGCCCTCGAACACCTGCTGAAGGCGGAGGAGTTGTACGGCATCGACCGCGCCGCCCTCGTCCGCGAGGCCGTCGAGGAGGCGGCCGCGCAACCGCTCGGCGTCTGGGGCGACACCCACCGCCTCGCGCCCTGGCACGCGCTCACGACCACCTCGTACGACGAACCGGGGCTCTCCGGAGACCACGACTGCGTGCTGTGCACCTCGACGGTCCCCGGCCTGACCGACCTGAGCGCGCGCGGCCCGGCGGCCCGTTACGTCTGGGACCTCGCCGACCGCCGCCAGAGTCTCTGGGTGGTCCCCTTCGGCGCCTCGGGGGTCCCGGGCTCGGCCCACCACCGCGACCAACTCCCCTTGTGGCTCAAGGGGGAACTGGCCCCGGTCGTCACCGACTGGAGCCGGCTGACACAGGAGCAGGAGACAGAGAAGGTTGAGGACAGCCATGAGCAGTGAGCCGTACGCCGCCGACCGCGAGGCCGTGCACGAGCAGAAGATCGACGGCTTCGGGACCGTGCGCGTCCTGCCCGTCGAGCCGCACGCCGACCTGGACGTCATCCACCGCTGGGTGAGCGAGGAGCGTGCCGTGTTCTGGGGCATGAACGGGCTCACGAAGCAGCAGGTGCTGGAGACGTACGTCCACCTGGACTCGCTCGACACCCACCACGCCTTCCTCGCGGTCAAGGACGGCGAGCCCGCCGCGCTCTTCCAGACGTACGAGCCCGAGGCCGACCGGGTCAGCGAGTGCTACGCCGTCGAGCCCGGCGACATCGGCGTCCACCTGCTGATCGGCCCCGCGGGGTCGGGCGGTGGCCGGGCGGGCTGGTCGTCCGCGCTGCTGACCGCGTTCACCGTGTACGTGCTGATCGGCCTCGACCGGCAGCGGGTCGTGGTCGAACCCGACGTGCGCAACGAGAAGGCGATCACGCGCCTGGTCCGGCAGGGCTTCGTACCCGGCCCGGAGATCGTGCTTCCCGAAATCGACCTTCCCGAGGTCTACTTGCCCGAGAAGCGGGCCCGGCTGGCCTTCCTGACGCGGGAGGCGGCCCTCACGGGGGTTTCCCCGCCGGCCTCGTCGGCGGGTTCCCCGGTGGGCTCCTCGCCGGGAGAGTGAGCACGGCGCCGGATTCGTCCGTACGTATCTGTGACTCTGGAAATGCGGAGCCCGCTCAGGCCTGTGCGGACCCCGCGGAGACGACGGAGACGGCGTGTGAGCGTACGCGGAGGCGGACAGCGGGACCGACGGCGTGATCGACGGCGGATCGCCCAAGGGCTCGCGCTGCTGGGCACGGTGCTGGTCCTGCTGCTCTTCGGTGGTGTCGGCGGCGCGTCCGCCCACGCCGCGCTGACCGGCACCGATCCGCAGGACGGCAGCGTGCTGAAGACGGCGCCCACCGAGGTGACGCTGTCCTTCAGCGAGTCCATCGGGCTCCTCGACGACTCCTTCCGCGTGCTCGACCCGGACAACCGGCGCGTGCACACCGGCGATCCGGGGCACGCGGGCGACCGTTCCGACACCGCCCGTGTGACCCTGCCGAAGGGCCTGGGCACCGGCACCTTCACGGTGGCCTGGCGAGTCGTCTCGGCCGACAGCCACCCGGTCTCCGGCGCCTTCACCTTCTCCATCGGCAAACCCTCCGCGACCACCCCGCCCGTCCCTGTCGAGGCCTCCGGGAACACCGTCGCGGGCACGCTCTACGACACCGCCCGCTACTTCGCGTACGGCGGTCTGGCCCTCCTCGTCGGCGCCGCCACCTTCGTCCTGGTCTGCGGGTTCCCGGGCCCGGTGCGGCGACTGCTCCTCATCGGATGGTGGATCCTGGCCGGGTCCACCGTCGCGCTGCTGCTCCTGCGCGGACCCTACGAGCGCGGCAGCGGCCCGGCGGACGCCTTCGACCCGTCCGTCCTCAGCGAGACCCTGACCAGCAGGCCGGGACTGGCCCTGCTGGCGCGGCTGGTGCTGCTCGGGGTGGCGGTGTTCTACCCGGTACGCGAGCAGGCGCGGGGGCGGGCCGTCCTCGCGCTCGGTGGGCTGCTCACCGTCTCCCTCGCCGTCACCTGGGCCGTCGCCGAGCACGCGTCCGCCGGGATCCAGGTCCCCGTGGCGATGGTCTCCTCCGTACTGCACCTGCTGTCCATGGCGGTCTGGCTGGGCGGCCTGGCGGCCCTGCTCACCGCGCTGTACCGGTCGGCCGAGCCGCTCCCCGCGGCCGTCGTCAACCGCTTCTCCCGCCTCGCCCTCGCCTCGGTCACCGTCCTGGTCGTCACCGGCGTCTACCAGTCCTGGCGCGGCCTCGGCTCCTGGGACGCGCTCACCTCCACCTCGTACGGCCGACTTCTCGTCGCCAAGCTGGTGGCGGTGCTGGTGCTGCTGGCGGGGGCGGGGGCCTCGCGGCGCTGGACCGGGCGGCTGATGCTCGCGGCGGAGGAGGCACGGACAGCGACGCCGGTGCTGGTGGAGGAACGGGTGCGGCAGACGGTGGGGGCCTCGGCCGCCCCCGCCGACGTACGGGGCGAGGGGGCGGCCGGCCTGTCGGACGGCAGCCTGTCGGACGGCAGCGCACCGGACGGCAGCGCACCGGACGGCAGCGCACCGGATCCGGATCACGAGCCCTCGGACAGGACTTCCGACAAGAGTCCGGGCAAGGCTTCCGACGAGGCCTCGGGTCAGGCTTCTGACGAGGCCTCGGACGGGACCGACCGGTACCGGCGGGCGTTGCGGCGTTCGGTGCTGGTCGAGGTCGTCGTCGGCGTCGTCGTGCTGGTGATCACCACCCTGCTCACCGGCACCCAGCCGGGCCGCGCGGCCACCGAGGCCGCGGCGGCCTCCGCCACCGCGGCCGCCGGGGAGACCACGGCCTCGACGACGACGATCCCGTTCGACGTGGGCACGAAGGGCGGACACGGCAAGGTGCAGATCGAACTGACACCGAGCCGGGTCGGCGAGAACTCCGTGCAGGCCGTGATCTACGGCCCCGACGGCGGCTTCGCCACCGTGCCCGAGCTGCGCCTCACCTTCACCCTGGAGTCGCAGCGGATCGGCCCGATCGACGCCGAGCTCACGGACAAGGGCGGCTACTGGGGCGCGGACGGCGTCACCCTCCCGGTGGCCGGCACCTGGACCATGAAGGCCACGGTCCGCACCACCGACATCGACCAGGTCACGGTGTCGAAGACCGTGAAGATCGGCTGACGGGACCACCGGGTCGGCTCACGGGGTCTGCTTCATGCCGTCGACGACGGCCCGGGTGACGATGGCGTTGGTGAAGGTCACCGTGCCGGGCTTGACCAGAGCGTCCTCGCCGGTGCTCGCGGTCACCTTGACCGAGCGGTCGCCCAGGAAGACATGGGTCTTCTTGTCGAAGATCCACTCTTCGCGTTCGCCGCTGGTCTCGTCCAGCCGGGCCACCGCGATCCCGTGCCGGCCCACCGCGTCCACCGCGTCGTTCACCACGACGACTCCGGGGATCTTCGCGGCGGCCTTGAACAGGGCCGAGTACAGCTCCGCCGGCGGGTAGCTCTCGACGAGCAGGTCGCCGATGGTGGTGAACACCTCCTGGTCGGGTGAGTTGCCGTGGCCCTTGGTCTCCTTGTAGATCTTGGCCAGGATCTTGTCGGGGTCGGTGGTCAGCTTGGCCAGGTAGTCGTACGTGGGGTGGTTCAGGCTGCCGACCGGGGTGTTGCCCTGTTCGTCGGGCAGGCTCAGGGTCTCGCCCTCGGAGCTGTCGTTGACGGCCGGGTCGATCAGCCAGCCCTTGGTGCCGTCGGAGGACATCCAGACCTGGCGGCGGTGCAGCGCGTGACTGGCGAGGCTGCTCTTGTCGTCGACGGTCTTCACGAACGAGTCGGCCGTCTTGGACTCTATGTAGATGTACTGGCCGGGCTTGACGGCCGGGTGACTCCCCCCGGTCTCGGCCGCCGCCAGTGAGATCTGGCCCAGCAGTTGGGGGACGCCCTTGGCGGTCGCGGCACCGATGTGGGTGGTGAGGGCGGGTCCGGTGGCGACACCGCCGTCCCTGACCCCGCCGCCGTCGTTCATCACCACTCCGGCGACGACCGTCCCGGCCAGCGCGGCGGCCAGCGCGGGCAGCGTGATCGCCGGACGCGGCAGCCTGGGCCGCCGGGTCCGCGCCGGGGTCACCGCCTCGGCGGCCGCCGTGCGCTCTTCCTGCTGGATCTGGTGAATCTGGGCCATCAGGCGCTCCTTGTGGAACTGGTGACGGCCCGCCGGGAGATCGCGCGCCGTGCGGGAGAGGAGCTGCTGGGCGCTCTCGTCCCGCTCGGCCGGACTCTGCCGGGGCGTGTTCTCGTTCATCGGTTTCCTTCCTGTGCGGGCCGGATCACTTGGGTGCGATCGCCTGTTATCTGTCGGTCGAGGCGGCTGCCTTCCCGTCTTCCGCGAACTTTTCTCAGCGGTGGTCCGGGTTCTTGGCGCGCCGGTCCGGGGGCGGTGAGGGTGCGCAGCTTCTTGCGGGCGCGGGAGAGCCGGGAGGCGACCGTGCCGACCGGAATCCCCAGCGCCTCCGCCGCGGCCTCGTAGTCCAGGCCCTCCCCCAGGCAGAGCGCGATGACCTCGCGCTCCGGGGGACGCAGCTTCGCGAGGGCGGCGAGGGCGGTCGCGAGACGGCGCCGGTCGTCGACCTGCCCGGCCACGTCCTCGGCGTGGTCGGGCACCGACAGCTCGGCCGCGGCGGCGGCCTGGGCCGCCTGCCGGTAACGCCGGTTGCTCCGGTACTGGTTGCGCGCGGTGTTGGTGGCGATGCCCAGCAGCCAGGGGCGCAGCGTGCCGCCCTCGGGGTCGACCCGGTGGCGCAGCCGCCATGCCTCCAGGAAGGTCGCGGCCATCACGTCCTCGGCCGTCGACCAGTCGGCGGTCAGCCGGAAGGCATGGTTGTAGACCGCGCGCGCATAACTGTCGAAGAGCTCCGCGAAGGCGCTCGATTCCCCGGCCCGTACCCGGGTACGCATATCAATGCTCACCCCTATGAGCTGTCCGGCAGCCCACACCGACTTCCAGTGACCTGCGTCACACCCCGTCTTGTGCGGTTCAGGCCGGCGTGGCAAGGCGGGGAGCTCCGTGGAACACCTGTCGGGTGTGCCAGGTCCGGTGGTGTACGGCGACGGGCGCGGTGCCCGGCTGGGGGCCGGTCAGCGGACGGCCCGCCAGCGCGATGACATGGTCGCGGGCCGCCGGGCTCCGTCCGACGAAGCGCTGCGACACCAGGATGCGGTGCCCGTCCCCGATGCCGAGGACGCCTTTGTCGAACAGCTTGTGGTGCAGCGAGCACAGGCACAGGCCGTTGTCGATGTCGTCCGGCCCGTCGAACGCCCACCAGCGCACATGTGCGGCCTCCAGCCCGACCGGCACCGCCCCGATCCGGCCGTCGTACCCACAGAACGCGCACTGGTACTCGTACGCCGTCAGGACCAGTTCCCGCATCCGCGGGTCGCGCCGGCGCCGGTCCCGAGGCCCCGCGCCCGGCAGGGGCGCCGACCCCTCCGGTTCCCACTCCAGGCCCACGGCCTCGCACAGTTCGTCGTGGAGCGAGGGCGGGAAGGGCAGGTCGAGCAGGATCCGGGCCATCCGGCCGAGGAGCGCGGGCTCGCGTCGCAGCGCCGCCCGCAGCTCCGGCGCCAGCCGTCCCGCCGCGCCCGTCGACCGCAGTTCCCGCACCCCGCTGCCGGGGCTGCCGGGCCCGCGATCGGTCCGTACCTCCCACACCCCGTCGCCGACCAGGTGGTGGAAGGGGTACGCCGGTGTCGTCCGGTTGGCGGGACCGTACTCGGCCAGCAGCCGCTTCAGGTCGTCCTCGACCGCGCTGTAGCGCAACTCGCCGTCGGCGTCCCGCTGGAACCGGCCGAGGGCATGGAGGAGGAGCAGGGGCTTGTGCGGGGCGCGGACCCCGTTGCCGGTCCACTGCCTCAGCTTGTCCGTCGTGGCCGACTCGATCATGGGATGAGAGCCGGGGGCGGCTCGCATGCGCGCCCGCTTCATGCACATCACCCCTCCGATGCTCCGGGAGGTCGCGCAGCGAGTCGGAGACGCGCTCTGGCAGCCACCCGGCACCGAGAAAAAGCCGACTGACGGAAACCGAGGCCGCCAACGTCGAAGGGCCCCACCGTGAACGGTGGGGCCCTTCGACATCGTGCCCGGTGAGGCACTGGCGGAGGATACGAGATTCGAACTCGTGAGGGGTTGCCCCCAACACGCTTTCCAAGCGTGCGCCCTAGGCCTCTAGGCGAATCCTCCGCGGCAAACAATACAAGACGTTGAGGAGTGCTCGCGAACTCGTTCCCCCCTCGCGGATCAGGTACTCTGTGCGGAGCCCCTCACGTGGCGCTATCTGACTGAACTCCCCCAGGGCCGGAAGGCAGCAAGGGTAGGTTGGCTCTGGCGGGTGCGTGGGGGGCGCTTGCGTTCCCGGGGCGGGATGCGGCACGGGTCCGGTCGCCGGGGGTGGTCCGGGGCTCGGTGAGCGGTCCTTGTTGTCAGTGGGCGCCTATAACCTCGTATGTGTGTCGTCTCTCGCGCTGTACCGCCGTTATCGCCCGGAGTCGTTCGCCGAGGTCATCGGGCAGGAGCATGTCACCGACCCGTTGCAGCAGGCGCTGCGGAACAACCGGGTCAATCACGCGTACCTGTTCAGCGGTCCGCGCGGGTGCGGGAAGACGACCAGTGCGCGGATTCTGGCCCGGTGTCTGAACTGCCAGCAGGGGCCGACGCCGACTCCTTGCGGGGAGTGCCAGTCCTGCAGGGACCTCGCGCGCAACGGGCCGGGGTCGATCGACGTCATCGAGATCGACGCCGCCTCGCACGGTGGTGTCGACGACGCTCGTGACCTGCGGGAAAAGGCCTTCTTCGGGCCTGCGAGCAGTCGGTACAAGATCTACATCATCGACGAGGCCCACATGGTCACCCCGGCGGGCTTCAACGCCCTGCTGAAGGTGGTCGAGGAGCCGCCCGAGCACCTCAAGTTCATCTTCGCCACGACCGAGCCCGAGAAGGTCATCGGGACGATTCGGTCGCGGACCCACCACTATCCGTTCCGGCTCGTGCCGCCGGGGACCCTGCGGGGGTACCTGGGCGAGGTCTGCGGGCGTGAGGGCATTCCCGTCGAGGACGGCGTGCTGCCGCTGGTCGTGCGGGCCGGCGCCGGCTCCGTGCGTGACTCCATGTCCGTCATGGATCAGCTCCTCGCGGGGGCGAGCACCGACGGTGTGACGTACGCCATGGCCACCTCGCTGCTGGGGTACACGGACGGGTCGTTGCTGGACTCCGTGGTCGAGGCGTTCGCCGCGGGCGACGGCGCCGCGGCCTTCGAGATCGTGGACCGCGTCATCGAGGGGGGCAACGATCCCCGGAGGTTCGTCGCGGACCTGCTGGAGCGGCTGCGCGATCTGGTGATCCTGGCCGCCGTTCCCGACGCCGCCGAGAAGGGGCTCATCGACGCCCCGTCGGATGTCGTCGAGCGCATGCAGGCCCAGGCCGGGGTCTTCGGCGCCGCCGAGCTGAGCCGCGCAGCCGATCTCGTCAACGAGGGGCTGACGGAGATGCGCGGCGCCACCTCGCCGCGACTCCAGCTCGAGCTCATCTGCGCGCGCGTGCTCCTGCCCGCGGCGTACGGGGACGAGCGGTCCGTCATGGCCCGTCTGGACCGTATCGAGCGCGGGGTGAACTTCTCCGGTGCCGGCGCGGGCGCCCCCACCATGGGGTACGTACCCGGTCCCGAAGTGCACGGAGGGGCTCCGGCGGGCGCTCCGATGGTTGCGCCGGGCGGCGGAGTCGCCGCGGCCCGGGCCGCCGTGCGGGCGACGGGGCCGGGCGGGCAGGGAGCGGCGAACGAGGGGCACGGGGCCGGTGGTGCGGGGGGTGCCGGCGGGGTTGCTGAGGCACCGGGTGCGGGCGCGGGGGCTGCTCCTGCCTCGGCCCCGGCCCCCGCTCCGCGTCCCGCGCCTGCCGCTGCCTCGCCCGCGGCTCCTCCGGCTGCCGCTACGGCTCCGCCCGCGTCCCCGTCCGGAGCCGCGCCCGGCGCCTGGCCCACCGCGACGGCCGTGGGCAGCGGTCGGCGTCCGGGCGGCTGGCCGACCGCGACACCCGCGGGCGGGGGACAGGCCCCCGCCGCCGCGGCCGGCGCACCCGCGCCTGTACCGACGGCGTCCACTCCCGCCCCCTCCTCCGGCCCTGGCCCCGGCCCCGCCTCCGCGCCGGCCCCCGCCGCCGGAGGCGTCGACCCCCGCATGCTCTGGCCGAACATCCTGGAGGCCGTGAAGAACCGCCGCCGCTTCACCTGGATCCTGCTCAGCCAGAACGCGCAGGTCACCGGTTACGACGGCACGACCCTGCAGATCGGCTTCGTCAACGCGGGCGCGCGCGACAACTTCGCGAGCAGCGGCAGCGAGGAAGTCCTGAAGCAGGCGCTGTCCGAACAGTTCAACGTGCAGTGGAAGATCGAGGCGATCGTCGACACCTCCGGTGGCTCGGCACCGCCACCGATGTCGGCCTCCGGCCCCGGTCCCGGGTTCGGCGGCGGCAGCAGCGGCGGCTACGGCGCTGGTGGTGGCGGTTACGGCGGAGCTCCGGCCGGCTCACGCCCCGCCCCCCAGCAGCCCCCGGCCCCGGCTCCGCGCCCCGCCGCGCCGCAGGGCCCGCCCGCGGGCCAGGCCTCGGCCACGCCCGCCTCGACGCCCGCCCCACCACCCCCCGCCGCCTACGAGCCGCCTCCGGTGGCCCCCGAGGACGACATCCCCGAGGACGACGACCCCGACCTCGACGAGTCCGCCCTCTCGGGCCATGACCTGATCGTCCGCGAACTGGGCGCGACGGTGGTGGAGGAGTTCTCCAACGAGTGAACACCCGGGCCCCTCTCGGAGGATCGCACCAACTCTCCCCACCCCCGCTTCGGAAGCCCCCACAAAGGCACCCGGCCCCGACGGTTAGGCTGACCCCGTGAAGGTCCTCGTCATCGGTAGTGGCGCCCGCGAACACGCCCTGTGCCGTTCCCTGTCCCTCGACCCCGACGTCACCGCCCTGCACTGCGCCCCCGGGAACGCAGGCATCGCGGAGACGGCCGAGCTGCACCCGGTCGACGCCCTCGACGGCGCCGCCGTGGCCGCGCTGGCCACGGAGCTCGGCGCCGAGCTGGTGATCGTGGGCCCGGAGGCGCCGCTCGTCGCCGGGGTCGCCGACGCCGTGCGCGCGGCCGGCATTCCCTGCTTCGGCCCCTCGGAGGAGGCCGCGCAGCTGGAAGGCTCCAAGGCCTTCGCCAAGGATGTGATGGCGGGGGCGGGCGTCCCCACGGCACGTTCGTATGTCTGCACGACGCCCGAGGAGGTCGACGAGGCGCTGGACGCCTTCGGCGCCCCGTACGTCGTGAAGGACGACGGACTCGCGGCCGGCAAGGGTGTCGTCGTGACCGACGACCTTGAGAAGGCCCGCGCGCACGCCATCGCCTGCGACCGCGTCGTCATCGAGGAGTTCCTCGACGGCCCCGAGGTCTCCCTCTTCGCGATCACCGACGGCGAGACGGTCGTCCCGCTCCAGCCCGCCCAGGACTTCAAGCGCGCGCTGGACGGCGACGAGGGACCGAACACCGGCGGCATGGGCGCGTACTCGCCCCTCCCGTGGGCGGACCCGAAGCTGGTCGAGGAGGTCATGGAGACCGTCCTCCAGCCGACCGTCGACGAGCTGCGCCGCCGCGGCACCCCGTTCTCCGGCCTTCTCTACGCGGGTCTGGCGATCACGAGCCGCGGTGTCCGGGTGATCGAGTTCAACGCCCGTTTCGGCGACCCGGAGACCCAGGTGGTCCTGGCCCGGCTGAAGACCCCGCTCGCGGGCGTCCTGCTCGCCGCCGCCGAGGGCACCCTCGCCGATCTGGCGCCGCTGCGCTGGAGCGACGACGCGGCGGTCACCGTGGTCGTGGCCTCCCACAACTACCCCGACACCCCGCGCACCGGCGACCCGATCACCGGGCTCGACGAGGTGGCGGCGCTGGACGCCCCGCACGCGTACGTCCTGCACGCCGGGACGAAGCACGACGGCGGCGCGGTCGTCAGCGCCGGCGGCCGGGTGCTCTCCGTCACGGCGACCGGCACCGACCTCACCGAGGCCCGCGCCCGCGCGTACGCGGCGGTCGCCCGCATCGGTCTCGACGGTTCGCAGCACCGTACGGACATCGCGGCAAAGGCGGCGGCGGACGCCACGACCGACGCCACGACCGAGGCGTAGAGCCCCTGACGGAGGCGTAGCCCCCACCCCCGCACGCACCACCAGGCCCCGGATTCTGTACGGAATCCGGGGCCTGATCCTTGCCCACGGTCATCCACCTTTCCCCAAAGCCATTCCATCGAGTGAGCGATGCCCCATCCGGCTGACGGGGGCCGAGGCCCCAACTAGGGTGCGGCGAAAGCGTTCCGGCACTTGGCCCACCGGCATTGCGATGTCGGTGGTGGGTGCCACAGTGGGGGAGTGAGCAACACCAGGGCATCCTTCGGCGCGGGCTGCGAGACAGCCCGGGCCGGGCCGACAGCAGGGGGTGACATCCGGTCGTGACCGGTATGGGTGTGGAGGTGGGCGCGCAGGCCGCGCGCTCCCGGGCGCTCGCCGTGCTGCGTATCCGCAGCAGGGCGCTGGCCGTCGCCCTGCTGCCCGCGGCCGTCGCCGTCGTGCTGCTCGTCGGCGGCTCGACCGGGCACATCACCGGCGGAAGCTGGCCCGTCACTCGCTGGATCGTGACGGTCCTCGCCGTCGTCGTGCTGCTCGCCGCCGCGGGCATCGCGCTCGTCGTCGCCCGCGCGCGGCCCGCCGTGAGCCCCACGGTCCCGATCGCGGAGGCGTCCGCTCCCGACCTCTACCGCCTGGTCCGGGACCTGGCCGACCGCCTCGACGTCCCGCCGCCCTCGGCGATAGCGCTGACCCCGGACTGCGACAGCTGGCTGGAGGACCGAACCCACCCGGCGCACGGCCCGCCGCCACCCGAGCACCGCGACGAAATAGCGGGCGCACGAGGGGCAGGAGGAGCCGGGCGTTCCCGCCGGGCCCCCGCGGCTCCCGTCCTCGTCATCGGCTCGCCCTTCCTGTGGTGGATGCGGGTCGGGGAGCTGCGCGCGGTCCTCGCCCCGGTCGTCGCCGGTACGGGCCCTTCGGCCCACCCCGACATAGCCGCGGCCCGCCGTTTCGTACGGGGTCTGGACGCGGCCGTGGCCGTGACCTCCGAGCCCGCCCGCGGCCCCCTGGTCCGCACGGTCCTCGCCGGTGTCGGCTGGGTGACCCGCCTGCTGCTGCGCAGTTGTCGGGGGCATGCGGCCGAGATGGAACGGGGAGTGGCCGCCGCGGCGGCCGAGCGTGCACAGGCTGTGGACTACGGTCTGCGGATCGTCGCCCAGGAACAGGTCGGCCTGGCGTACGCGGGCTGGGACCGGCTGCTGACCCGGGTCGCGCTGCCCGCCTGGCGGATGGGCCGCTGGCCGTCCCGGCTGGACGCGGGTGTCGTCGCGGCCCTCACCGAGCTGTCGCGCCGTGACCGGCTGGCCGAGGGCTTCGCCTCCCGCCTCGGCGAGCGTCCCGCCTGCGACCTGCTCGAAGAGCCCGGCTCGGTGGACGAGGCGGCCTCGCTCCTCGCCGCGCGCCTCTTCCACGGCGGTCCCGCGGAGCCCGGGCCCGACTGGGCGCCGGTGGACTGGCAGGAGTATCCGGACGAGGTGGTCGACCGCACCTGGCGCACCGAAGCGGCCCGGCTGCACCGGGTGCTGGACGCACTGGGCGTCCGCCACCCCACGGATCCGGCCCAGCCCGATCAGGGCGGTCCGACGCTGGCACGCGTGCTCGACCATCTGACCGCACCGGCCGCGCCGGCCACGGACGACGCCGGCCTCTCCATCGATCGGCGTGAGGCGTACGAGGAGAGGGGCAGGGGCGTGAGCCTGAACGAGGTCGAGGTCGAGGCCGAGGAAGAGGTCGGGGAGGACGGCGAGCCCGTGCTCGGGAGCGAGCGGACGGCTGCGCTTGCTGCCGGGCTCAGCGCGGAGCTGGCCCGTGAGGAGGCGGCGGCGCCGGCCGTCGCGTCCGGGCCGAGCGGGGGCGCGGAGCAGCCGGGCCCCGACTGGTCGTTCTGGGACGACGGGATGCTGCCGCTCTTTCCGCTCCAGCCGCCGCGCAGTGGGCGTGAGCTGTTGGCCGACCATGTCACCGCGATGGTCTGTTGTGCGGCGATGGACACCGCCGGGGCGGCGCCGGGGCTCGACTGGCTCGACGGACCCGCCCTTCTCGTCGACGGGGTGCGGGCCGCGGATCTGGGGCCGCGGATCCTTACCCTCGTCGAGGACGGTGACCCGGAGCCTCTCCGGGACTGGCTCCGCCACCTGGGCGTCCGCCCCGAGAAACCGGTCCGCCTGGTCTGACGCCGCCACCACCGTCCCTGCTCCCAGCCGCCCGTATCCGCCTCCAGGACCGGAGGACCGCGTTCCGTTCACGTCAATTCGCGACGAACGGTGACGGAGTGCGTGCGTAATGTGATGTGCTGGGACCGATCGCGCACAGGGCAGAGACTTACAGAACCGACGGGGGCACGAGGGAGGGGAGCAGGCATGGGGTCGGAGCAGATCCGCCGCTGGGAGTCGGGCGCACTCGCGCACGCCGTGACGGACCCCTTCGGCCAGGGCCCCGTTCCCTGGCTCAGGGGCGACGAGCAGTACTTCGACGACACCGGCCATGTCGTCCCGTGGTACATCGATCACATCGATCATGTCGATCAGACAGGTCGGGCCGGTCAGGCGGGTCAGTCCGGAGGCCCCGGTGGCTCCGCCACCCTCCAGGGCTCCCGCAGGCCCCCCATCCCCCACCCCCGCGCCGGCGGTCCCCGCTCGGCCGACGACGTGCACCGCCAGATCAAGGGCTTCGCCTCCAACGGAGCGGCTGCGCCGGGCGAGGCCATCGATTTCCACGTCACCGTCGACCCGCCCCAGGAATTCAGCGTCGACATCTACCGCATCGGGCACTACGGAGGCGACGGGGCCAGCAAGATCACCACCAGCCCCCGCCTGTCGGGCATCGTCCAGCCGCCACCCCTCACCGCCGACAGAACCGTTTCCTGTCATCACTGGTGGCTCTCCTGGCGGCTGCAGATCCCGAGCTACTGGAACATCGGCGCCTACGTGGCCGTACTCACCACCGCCGACGGCTACCGCTCCCACGTCCCCTTCACCGTCCGCGACAACCACCCCGCGGACCTCCTCCTCCTGCTCCCGGACATCACCTGGCAGGCGTACAACCTCTATCCGGAGGACGGGCACACCGGTGCCAGCCTCTACCACGCCTGGGACGAGAACGGCCGTCTGCTGGGCGAGTCCGAAGCCGCGACGACGGTCTCCTTCGACCGCCCGTACGCCGGTGCGGGCCTCCCCCTCCACGTCGGCCACGCCTACGACTTCATCCGCTGGGCCGAGCGCTACGGCTACGACATCGCCTACGCCGACGCCCGCGACCTGCACGCCGGCCGTGTCGACCCCACCCGTTACCGCGGCCTGGTCTTCCCGGGGCACGACGAGTACTGGTCGTCGGCCATGCGCCGCACCGTGGAACTCGCCCGCGAAAGCGGCACCTCCCTGGTCTTCCTCTCCGCCAACACCATGTACTGGCAGGTGGAGTTGGCCCCGTCCCCGTCCGGCGTCGCCGACCGTCTGCTGACCTGCCGTAAACGCAGAGGCCCGGGAAGGCCGGCGCTGTGGCGTGAGATCGACCGTCCGGAGCAGCAGCTCATCGGCATCCAGTACGCGGGCAGGGTCCCGGAACCCCACCCCCTGGTCGTGCGCAACGCGGACCACTGGCTGTGGGAGGCGACCGGCGCACAGGAAGGCGACGAACTCGACGGCATGGTCGCGGGCGAGGCCGACCGCTACTTCCCGCGCACCCCGCTGCCCGAGCACCAGGGCCGCATCCTCCTCGCCCACTCCCCGTACCGGGACAGCGAGGGCGCGACCCGCCACCAGGAGACCTCCCTCTACCGAGCCCCCTCCGGCGCCCTGGTCTTCGCGGCCGGGACGTTCGCCTGGTCCCCGGCCCTGGACCGGCCCGGCCACGTCGACGCCCGTATCCAGCGAGCCACCGCGAACCTCCTCGACCGCATCTGCAAACGCGACTGAGAACGCGCACCCCGCACGACCACCACGGGCCCCCGCCCACCCCCTGGCCAAAGCCGCTCCCCGAATACGGGAGAATCGAGCCACTTGGACAGAACCACGGGGAGGAACCGTGTCCGGATTCGTCGAAAAGCCCGAGCCCCTCCAGGTCCCGGGTCTGGTGCATCTGCACACCGGCAAGGTGCGCGACCTGTACCAGAACGAGGCGGGCGACCTCGTGATGATCGCCAGTGACCGCATGTCCGCCTACGACTGGGTGCTGCCCACCGAGATCCCCGACAAGGGCCGGGTCCTCACCCAGCTCTCGCTGTGGTGGTTCGACAAGCTGGCAGACCTGGTCCCCAACCATGTGCTGAGCACCGAGCTCCCGCCGGGCGCCCCCGCGGACTGGGAGGGCCGCACCCTCATCTGCAAGTCCCTGCGGATGACGCCGGTCGAGTGTGTCGCGCGCGGCTATCTCACCGGCTCGGGCCTCGTCGAGTACGTCGAGTCCCGCACGGTCTGCGGCCTCGCCCTCCCCGAGGGCCTCGTCGACGGCTCGGAACTCCCCGCGCCGATCTTCACCCCCGCCACCAAGGCCGCGGTCGGCGAGCACGACGAGAACGTGTCGTACGAGGAGGTCGCCCGCCAGGTCGGCGCCGAGACGGCGGCCCAGCTGCGTCAGACGACCCTCGCCGTCTACGGCCGCGCCCGTGACATCGCGCGCGAGCGCGGGATCATCCTCGCGGACACCAAGTTCGAGTTCGGCTACGAGGGCGAGACGCTCGTCCTCGCCGACGAGGTGCTGACCCCGGACTCCTCCCGCTTCTGGCCCGCCGACGAGTGGGAGCCGGGCCACGCCCAGCCGTCCTTCGACAAGCAGTTCGTCCGCGACTGGCTGACGTCTCCCGAGTCGGGCTGGGACCGCAAGAGCGAGCAGCCCCCGCCGCCGCTGCCGCAGCACATCGTGGACGCGACCAGCGCCAAGTACATCGAGGCGTACGAGCGCCTGACCGGCACCGGCTGGAGCTGAGCACGCGAAGGAGCACACGAAGAAGCCCCCGACCCTGAAGGGCCGGGGGCTTCTTTCTCTGAGCGGACGACCAGGTTCGAACTGGCGACCTCAACCTTGGCAAGGTTGCGCTCTACCAACTGAGCTACGTCCGCATGCGCTGTGCTGCGAGACCAACTATACCCAACCTCGCTCCCGTGCGAGACGCACCGCCGCGTGACGGTTCTCCGCCCCCAGCTTCGAGACGGCCGACGAAAGATAGTTGCGTACCGTCCCCTGGGACAGTGCCGCCCGCTCCGCGATCTCCGCGACGGGCGCCCCGTCGGCCGCGAACTCGAGCACCTCGGCCTCGCGCGCGGTCAGCGGCGAGTCCCCGGCGGAGATCGCGTCCGCGGCCAATTCCGGGTCCACATAACGGTTTCCCGCATGCACGGTACGAATGATCTCCGCGAGCCGCTGTGCGCTGACCGTCTTCGGGACGAACCCGCGCACACCTGCCGCAAGCGCTCGCTTCAGATGCCCCGGCCGCCCATGACTCGTCACGATCAGCACCTGGCAGCCGGGCAGTTCGGCCCGTAGCGATGTGGCCACCCTCACACCGTCCGCCCCCGGCATCTGCAGATCCAGGACGGCGACATCGGGTTCGTGCGCCAGCGCCATCGCCAGCGCCTCGGGCCCGGTCGCGGCCTCGGCGACCACCACGAGGTCGTCCTCCAGTCCCAGCAGCGCGGCGAGCGCACCCCTGATCAGATGCTCGTCGTCGGCGAGCAACAGCCGCACGGGCGGTGCGGACGGGACGGATGGGGTGGATGAGGCGGGTGGGGCGGACCTCATGGGGTGACCTCACTCACGGGGTGGGGGACGGGCGGGGGCGAGCCACCCGGAGCCGGAGCCGGAGCCGGTTCCGGGACCGAGGCGGGGGGCAGCGGCACCTCGGCGGTCAGACGGAACAGGTCACCCCCGGCAGGCCCGGCCCGCAGCACCCCGCCCACCTCCCTGAGCCGCTCCCGCAGCCCGGCGAGCCCGGACCCCCTTCCCGGCTCGGCGGCAGCGGGACCGGTACCGGTACCGGACCCCGTACCGGTACCGGGCGCCCCGTCGTTCTCGACGGTGAGGGTCACCCGGCCCTCCACCACGCGCAGGGACACCGCGCACCTTCCGGCGTCCCCGTGCCGCAGCACGTTCGTCGTCGCCTCCCGTACGACCCAGCCGAGCGCGGACTGGATCTCCGCGGGCAGTCCGGTCACCGGGCCGCTGACCTCGCAGTCGATGCCGGCGGCCGTCAACACGCCCTGTGCGCCCGCGAGTTCGGTTCGGAGATCGGCCTCGCGGTAGCCACGTACGACCTCGCGGACCTCCCGCTGCGTCTCCCGCGCTATCCGCTGGACCTCGATCATCTGCTCCACGGCCTCCGGCCGCCCGCGCCGGGCCAGTTGCACGGCGAGCTCGCTCTTCAGCGCGACCACCGCCAGGTTGCGGCCCATCACGTCGTGCAGATCGCGCCCGAAGCGCAGCCGTTCCTCGGCGACCGCGAGCCGGGCCCGGGTCTCGCGGGCCTCGTCGAGTTCGTAGACGGCGTTCAGCAGCCAGACGGAGAAGGCGGAGGTGAAGGTGAAGAAACCGGCGGCGAGGACGACCGCACCGGCGGCGACGGCGGCGCCGGTCGCGGGGACACCCGCCGGGACGGCCACGGCGCCGGCGCCCAGGGCGGTGCCGAGCACGCCGTACACCATGCGTCGTGTCTCGCGCACCGCAAGCGCCAGGGTGCCGATCCCGAACGACAGGACGCCGACGAACACCGTGGCCGCCGCCGCCCCGTTGTCCGCGCCGCGCGGGCCGTGCAGCGCGACCACCAGGCTCACGACGGCGATCACCACGGTGGCGGTGCCCAGCGCCCAGAGCAGCCGTACCGGCAGGCGGCGGCGGCCGCGGGTCCAGTCCAGGGTCAGCGAGGCGGTCACCGTGGCGAGCACGGCGTGTGCGCTCACCAGCAGGAACAGGATCCAGTTCACCGGGGCGGGCACATATCCGAAGGCCGGCAGCGCGAAGGTGGCGACCTCGATGAACGGGAAGGTGTGGAACGACCACCGTGTGTACGTCTCGATCTTCGCCGGCGTGCTCTTGCCGCGCCACCAGCCATCGCGCCCGCCCATGCCCACCACCAAGTCCCTGGTCAACGCCGCGGCTCCCAGCGGAACCACCGCCGTACAGCAAACACCGCGAGGACGATCCAGGCCATCGCCGTCCCGAGCGCGCCCAGGGTGTCGTGCGCGGAGAGGTCGCCGGTCCAGCCGCCGCGTATCAGCGTGATCACCGGGGTCAGGGGCAGCAGTTCGCAGGCCGAGGCCAGCTGGTCCGGCATGAACTGGAGGGGGACGAAGGTGCCGGAACCGCACAGCGACACCAGCACCAAGGGCATGGCGGCGACCTGGGCGCCCTCCACGCTCTTGCTGAAGTTCGCCGTGATCGCCGCGAGCGGAGGCCACATCGCCAGGCCCAGGAGCAGCCCCAGGACGGCGAGATGGGGTGCCGCGGGCGCGCCGACGTCCAGCAGCGCGGCGCACGCGGCCGTCAGGACCAGGCACTGCACCAGGCCGATCGCGACCGAGGGCAGGGCCGCACCCGCGAGGATCTCCGTGTCCCGCAGCTCCCCGGTGCGCAGCCGTTTGAGGACGAGCTCCTCGCGGCGCGCCGCGTACACGCTCACCAGCGAGCTGTAGACCGCGAAGAGGAGTGAGAAGCCGACGGAGGACGGCAGGACGACGGAGCCGACCGAGAGCCCGGTGCCCTTCAGGTCCATCTGCCCGACCGTCGAGCGGAGGCTGAACGGCAAGGTCAGCGGCACGAACACGGCGGCGGCGAGGGTCGCCTTCGAGCGGCCCAGCAGGGTCAGTTCGGCGCGCGCCAGGGCGGCCATCCGCCCTGCGGCCGTCGTCATACCCGCACCCGCACCTTTGTCCGTACCGGGTTTCCCGGTCGCCGGGACTGTCGCGCTCATGCCGCCGTCCCCCTTTCCTGCTCCCGCACACCCGCGCCCCGGCCCGAAGCGTCCCGCGCTATCCGCAGGAACGCCTCCTCCAGCGAGGCCGACCGCACATCGAGCCCCCGCAGCTCGACCTGCTTCTGGTGGGCCCACACGAGCAGCGCGGTGGCGGTGCGCTGGAGCTCGTCGGTGCGCAGTCTGACGGCACGGCCCGCCGTCTCGTGATCGGTCACGCCGAGCCCGGCGAGCGGGGGCAGGTCTCCGAGGAAGTAGCCGTCGGGCAGTTCGAAGGAGATCCGGGACGGTGAGGACGCGGTCACCTCGGCAGGGGTGCCGGAGGCCGCGATGTGCCCTTCGTGGAGGACCGCGAGCCGGTCGGCCAGTTCCTCCGCCTCTTGCAGGTAGTGCGTGGTCAGCACCACGGTCGTGCCGCCGTCGCGCAGCTCGCGCACCAACTCCCAGGTGTCCCGGCGTCCTTCGGCGTCCAGGCCGGTCGTCGGCTCGTCGAGGAAGAGGACCTCGGGGCGGCCGAGGAGCGCGAGGGCCAGGTCCAGGCGCCGTTTCTCGCCCCCGGACAGCTGCTTCACCCGTACCCCGGACCGCCGGGTGAGCCCGACCATCTCCAGGGCCTGAGCGGTGGGCCGGGCTCCGCTTGTGCAGCCCGCCCACATCCGTACGGTCTCCGCGACCGTCAGCTCGGAGGGGAAGCCGCCCTCCTGCAGCATCACGCCGATCCGGGGCCGGACGGCCGCGCGCTCCTCGTACGGATCGTGTCCGAGGACCCGCACCCGGCCGGCCGACGGAGGGGCGAGGCCCTCCAGCAGCTCGACGGTGGAGGTCTTGCCCGCGCCGTTGGTCCCGAGCAGTGCGAAGAGCTCACCGCGGCCCACGGAGAAGGTGATTCCGCGCACGGCCTCGAAATCTCCGCCGACTCCCCGGTCTCCCCCGTACACGCGCCGCAGATCAGTGACCTCGATCACGTCATCTCGCTCGTTCGTGTTCATGAAATCAGCGTCCCCGCGGACGGGACCCGACAGCAGTGCGCGGTGTCATCACTCCGCATGACAAATGTCAGGGGACGCTCGTACGCGCACACGAGAAAGACCCCGGTCGATGACCGGGGTCTTTGCTTCCTGGAGCGGACGACGAGGCTCGAACTCGCGACCTCAACCTTGGCAAGGTTGCGCTCTACCAACTGAGCTACGTCCGCATTGCCTCCGACCGGCTTTCACCGGTCGGTGCGAGCACCACCCTACCTGATCCACCATAGTGGTCGGTAAGGGCTGCAGAGCGGGTGACAGGAATTGCACACTGCGCCTTCCCCCTGGAAGGGGGATGTTCTGCTACTGAACTACACCCGCGTGACTCCTCGGGGTCCGGCTTTTTCGGCCTTGCCCCTCGGCGTGCTCCAGACTCTAGCTGATCAGCGGGGGGTCAGCGCAAGTCGGTTGCGCGCGGGGGCGGATGGCCGGCCGGAGCGGGGCCCCGGCGAGCCGGCCGGAGCGGGGCCCCGGC